>QMMS01000016.1 GCA_003647375.1 Deltaproteobacteria bacterium | reverse complement strand
TTGCTGTCAGCCACCCTCGGATCCTTGAATCCTTCCATTATTACTCCACCGGCGTAGGGAAAATGTTTTTTCATAGAGATTTTTGGTCTATCGGTCCGTCGTACTGTACGCCCTCTTTACAATTATTTTAGCCGCATTAGTTTATGTGGTTATCTATAAAGCTCAAGCGATACCGCGTACAGAGGTATGCGGGGGTTCGTTTTAAAGTCGGGCAACTGTCTGAGATCGTTAGGCGCCGTTAGGCCCGCAGCATAAACTAATTAGCTACAAAGATATAACCAGTCGTTATTTATAAACATATTTAAATACGACTGGCAGCGGCGGGCCTTACGGCGCCTTAGGAGCGAGTTTTGGCCGACTTTAAAGCGAATTTCCGCAGACCGCCAAGACAGCCCCGCTTGAGTTTTGCGGATAACCGGTTTAGTTTATTCAAAAGAAGGTTTGATTGTAAAGACCAAAGTAATCACCTGACAATGCCTGCGTTACCGGCCACAGGGATCTTCAAATGACTGGACACCATCTTATTCTCGGCGAGGGGGTTGACTATCTGACCGGGGAGGCCATTACGGACACCCATGACGAAAGATACCGCCAGGCGTTAGCAAAATTGCTCGTTGAAAAAAAAGGGTATTACAAATCAGACATATTCCCCCGCAGAAAGTTGACCGTCGTGGCCGGAAACAAGTGCGCCCAAGTTCAAATCGACTTCACCGTTGTTCTGAATGACACTGCCGCCATGATCATTCGATATGGACCCGGATCCCTGGTAACCCGCCACCGCCCAGCCATTGCAGCATCACGTGTGGTGGCCGCTTACCAGATTCCCCTGATCGTTGTAACCAATGGCCTCGATGCAGATATCATCGATGGAAAAACCGGCAAAGTCCTCTCAAAGGGGATCGAAACCATCCCAAGCAGGCAATCGCTTCTGGATCGATGCCGTGCCGAAGCCAAGGAACCCATTTCCCCGCAAAGAGCTGAATCCGAACAAAGAATTCTATATGCTTACGATGTTGACGACAGCTGTCCGTGCGATGATAGCATCTGCAGATTATTAAAGAAGGGTCCAAGGATTCGAGGGGGATAAAAGGGTTGGAGGGTGGCCAACAGCTGTGAGCAGACCGCAGCATCCCAACCTCCAAGCTTCCTTGCCACAAGGCAAGTCGAGTTGATAGTAGAAATACACTCCTTGTTGTGGTTCAGGAGCAGGGAAATGCACAATTTAGGGTTTTTTCATTGTGCCCGGACAATACCTGTTGGAATAGAAGTCCCTTGGAGAGCTGCACGATTTCTCATTAAATGGTGTAATGAATTTATTTCTATTGCATTTTTTTCTTGCATTTCTTAATGTTGTCTTATAATCCACTACCCGAAAAGGGGTAGATGAAAAAAAAGTTTTCTGTAGTACCGCATATAAATGAAAGTTTAAGGCGGTCTTAAACCCAAATGTCGAATAAGGAGGTGGGGGTATAGCTTTTCCAAAACGACCAAACAGAAACGTTAGAACAGACCGAACCAATATCAACAAGAACATCAGAGCAAAAGAAGTCAGAGTCATCGACCCGGAAGGAACTCAGGTGGGCGTTGTTCCGACCTACAAAGCCCTCGCCATTGCCGGCGACTTTGGTCTCGATCTGGTAGAGGTTTCTCCGAATGCGAATCCGCCTGTCTGTAAAATCATGGACTATGGTCGATATAAATACGAACAGACCAAAAAACAGCAGGAGGCCAAGAAAAAGCAGAGTACCTTCCAAATCAAGGAAATCAAGGTTCGGCCCAAAACAGGCGAACACGACATCCAGGTAAAACTGAACCATATCAACCGGTTCATTGAAAATAAGGACAAGGTCAAGGTAACCGTCGTATTCAGGGGTCGCGAGATTACGCTTTCTAATCGGGGCAGGGAATTGCTCGCTCACATTGCACAGCAAGCCGAAGAATATGCCAATGTCGAGCAGCACCCCAAGTTCGAAGGACGAACCATGACCATGGTGCTGGCACCAAAGTAACACATTTCTGTGGATAGTGACGCAGCGTAAATGTGTTAATCAAGCTATCATAACTTGTTATCAAACTCTGGCGTGAACGGATATATTCACCGTGTTCACGCCATCTGTTTTTAAGAATAACATGGAAAGGGGCTAACATGCCAAAGATAAAAACAAATCGAGCAGCTGCCAAGCGATTTAAAAAAACAGGCACAGGGAAATACACATTTTCAAAATCACATGCCAGTCACATACTGACAAAAAAAACGACCAAGCGGAAACGATCGCTGCGGCAGGGCCAGATCGTCAAAAAATCTGATGTCAGGGAGATCAAACTGCTGCTCCCCAATGGATAAAACCCATTGATGATCTATTTTCGCTTACAGGAGGACATTTAAAAATGCGCGTTAAAAGAGGGTTCAAAGCCAGAAGAAGAAGAAACAAAGTTTTAAAATTAGCCAGGGGATATCGCGCCGGACGCAGCAAGCTGTTTCGCACAGCTACAGATGCGCTGGACAAAGCCCTGATGTACGCCTACCGGGATCGCAGGGTCCGAAAGCGTGATTTCAGGAGACTCTGGATTGCAAGAATCAATGCCGCAGCACGCATGAACAATCTATCTTACAGTAAATTCATGCACGGGTTGAAACTGTCCAGCGTTCAATTGGATCGAAAGGTTCTGGCTGACCTGGCCATTTCGGATCCAGCCGGGTTTTCTAAAGTCGCCGGTCTTGCCGCTGAACAACTTTAACACAGGCTATCAGGGTCACCGTGAATAAACATATCGAGCAAATCCAACAGGACTTTCTGGAAAGTCTTAACCATGCCAAGGATGCTGCGGAGATCCAAACGATTTCAGTACAATACTTGGGCCGGAAAGGCCTGATAACCTTGGTTTTAAAAGGAATCTCGCAGCTCCCCAAAGAAGAGCGTCCAGGTGCCGGCAAAAAAGCCAATCAGGTTAGAATCACTGTCGACAAAGCAATTCAGGAGGCCTTACAGAACATTGCCACCCAAAACACGACCGCTGAAGACGCCATCGATGTCTCGCTGCCCGGCCGGTCGCCTTTAAAAGGTTCCCTGCATCCAGTATCGCAAATCCAGCAGGAAATCTGTGATATTTTTTCCCGGCTCGGCTTTGATGTGGCCGAAGGTCCGGAGGTCGAATCAGACTACTACAACTTTGAAGCACTCAACTTTCCTAAAAATCATCCGGCAAGGGATATGCAGGACACGTTTTTCGTTTCGGATGACATTGTACTGAGAACCCACACATCTCCCCTGCAGATTCGCATCATGGAAAAAACAACCCCGCCGGTTCGGGTTGTAACGCCCGGTAAAGTTTTTCGCTGCGATTCGGATCTCACCCATACACCCATGTTTCATCAGGTCGAAGGACTGCTGGTTGACACGGATATTTCCTTCGGGGACCTGAAGGGGATTCTCACCACATTTTTTCATCAGATGTTCGACGAAAAAACCAGCCTGCGGTTCCGACCCAGCTTTTTCCCGTTTACAGAGCCGAGTGCGGAAGTGGATATTCTCTGCGTCATGTGCAGGGGTAAAGGATGCAGGGTCTGTTCCCAGACAGGATGGTTGGAGGTTCTGGGTTCAGGCATGGTACATCCGGCCCTGTATGAAAACGTGGGCTACCCTTCGGGAAAGTATACAGGCTTTGCATTCGGAATGGGCGTCGAAAGACTTGCCATGCTCAAATACGGCATCGACGATATAAGAAAATTTTTCGAAAACGACATCCGTTTTTTACAACAATTCTAATAAAATCGGTTCCCGATTTTATTAGGAGGTAATTTTATATGAAGGTTAGTCTCAACTGGCTGAAAACATTTGTTCCCATCGAATTGACACCGGACGAACTGGCGGCGGCCCTCACCATGGCAGGGCTTGAAGTGGAAGCCGTATCCGATCGGTTTGAATACCTTAAGAATGTACGGGTCGGTCGCGTTGCAGCCGTCAAAGGCCACCCCAACGCAGACAGACTGAAAGTCTGTGATGTCGATATTGGCGAACGGACACTGACGGTTGTTTGTGGCGCCCCCAATGTCAGAGAGGGAATGTTATCACCCATAGCACTTCCCGGTACCCATTTCCCCAATGACAGGATTCTGGAAAAAGGTGTTATCCGGGGTATTGCTTCAGAGGGAATGCTCTGCAGTGAAGCCGAGCTCGAACTCGGCACAGACACATCCGGCATCATGACCCTGGACGACAAGCTCACCAAGGGCCAGGCCCTTTCCACGGCCTTGAACCTATCGGACGCCGTAATTGAAATCGATCTGACCCCTAACCGCCCAGACTGCCTGAGCATGATCGGCACCGCCCGTGAAATCGCCGCCATCGTTAAAAAAGAACTCTCCCTTCCGGATATCACCCTGCCGACATCTGGAAAAGAAGTTCACGAACGAACGTCCGTTACCGTGGAAACACCGGATCTCTGCCCCAGATATGCGGCAAGGATTATTGAAGGCATAACGGTTGCCCCTTCTCCTTTCTGGCTCCAGGAACGACTTCGCTCCGTTGGCTTGAGACCGATCAACAATATCGTGGATATCACCAACTTTGTTCTCATGGAATACGGCCAGCCGTTGCACGCCTTTGATCTGGACAGACTGGAAGAACATCGGATTGTGGTGAGAGCCGCAACCGAAGGCGAGGTATTCACAACGCTGGATGATAAAAAAAGATCCCTTTCAAAGGACATGCTGTTAATCTGTGATGGTAAAAAACCAGTTGCCATTGCCGGTATCATGGGGGGACTGAACTCCGAAATTGAAACCGACACCCGGAACGTCCTTCTGGAAAGTGCCTATTTCAATCCAATAAGTATTCGCAAGACATCCAAAAAGCTCGGTTTGAACACAGACGCTTCTCATCGATTCGAACGGGGTATCGACCCGCAAGGAACCTTGGTGGCGCTGGACAGAGCAACCCGGTTAATTGCCGAGATAGGCGCCGGCCGCATAGTAGACGGCGTCATCGACAAATGCGGAAATCTGCCACAGTTACAGATGATCACACTGAGTACGAAAGAGACCAACCGACTCCTTGGTACGGACTTCAACCGTACGGAAATTCGTGGCTTCCTGGTTTCCGTCGGGTTCGATATTGGAGAGGGAACGGCGGATACGCTATCGGTCACGATACCTTCTTTTCGGGTGGATATCAAAAGACCCGAGGATCTCATGGAAGAGGTGGCGCGACTTTCAGGTTACGATAACATACCTACCACTTTTCCATTGATCCCCGCAGAAACAAGAACGCCGCAGACCGTTATCGACCATAGACGTAACACCAAAATCATCATGAACGGATTTGGCTTCGACGAAGCCATCAATTACAGTTTTATGGACAAAATGGATTGTGATCGTCTCTTGCTCACTCCGGATGATTATCGACGAAACCTGGTGGAAATTTTAAACCCTTTGACGGAAGACCAAGCTGTCATGCGGTCTATCCTGCTCCCGGGGCTTTTGAAATCGGCTCACCGAAACGTATCCCAGCAATCTAAGACCACCCGGCTCTTTGAAATCGGCAAGGTATTCATCGGCAAAGGGAAGACCCATCTGCCGGATGAAATTGAAATGCTGGCAGGACTCTGGACCGGGTCGCGTACAAATGCCTTGTGGAATGCTCCTGAAACAGCCTGTGATTTCTATGATCTCAAGGGCGTTGCGGAAGGCTTGTTCAACATGCTTAAAATCAGGAACATTTCATTCACCCGTATGCCTGCTGACGTCTGTTCCTATGTAAAAGACGGTTTTGCCGCTCAGATCGTTACAGGCGACACACCCCTGGGGCTGGTGGGAGAACTGCACCCCCATGTGCTGAAGAACTATGATCTGAAGCAAACAGTGTTCTATTTTGAGCTTGACATGAACCGGCTCTATGGCATGATACCTGAAAGCCTGCAGGCCAAACCGATACCCAAATACCCTGCGACGTCTCGAGATGTAACGGTCATTATCGACAACCACATCGAAGCCGGCAGTTTGTTGGCTTTTATCAGGAGCCTGAATGAGGGACTGGTGGAGCAACTGAGCCTCTTTGATGTCTTTGCTGACGATCCTATCCCCGATGGTAAAAAAAGCGTCTCTTTCAGAATTGTCTATCGCTCCCATGAAGAGACACTGGAAGACGACATGGTAAACGATATCCACAAACGCTTGTCCGAAAGATTGATCGATCATTTTAATGCTGCTTTACCTGAGTAGGGACCCCCATGAAACAGACAGAGGTTTCAATCCCTGACAAACTCTACTTTAAAATAGGAGAAGTCTCCGGGCTTCTCGGGCTACCGACACATGTCCTCCGCTTCTGGGAAACGGAGTTCAAGAGAATCAAGCCCAAGCGAACGTCTTCTGGTCAACGTCTATACCGCAAAAAGGACGTTGCATTTATTTTTAAGATTAAACATCTCCTCTATGAGAAGGGATTTACCATATCAGGTGCCCGGCAACATTTAAGAAACAAACAGGATTTCGCAGAAGAGCTTCCGCAGACATTATCCGTCAGTGAACTTCGCCACGAACTTGAACAGATCAGGGAGCTTATTAAATAGTTCCCATTATTAAGAAAAATCATTGACAGGTTACACTTTTTGTCTTAATTATTCTTTTTTGGATAGCGGGCATAGCTCAGTTGGTAGAGTACAAGCTTCCCAAGCTTGGTGTCGCGAGTTCGAATCTCGTTGCCCGCTCCAAGAATACCCGGTTTTTCCAGAGCGGTATGCACCATCAGGAAAAGCTCTTTTATCTATGAACGTTGTGTAATTTTTTTCGAATGGTTATGGCTATGAACTGACAAGATTTTATCGACCGAAAGAACTTTCATAGATGAGGAGAAACGGGCTTTTGCCCGTTTTTTATTGGATGATAAACGTTGCAGAACATGAAACAAAAAAAAATAAAAAGTCGTATTAAAAAGAAGAATCCGCTACAGCAGGCTGCTGCCGTTTTGTCCGACAAGAAGTTTCTTGCCGGTGTAAAGCGATTGGCAGAGCCGGTTTGCGATGCGGAAGGGCTTGAATTGGTCCATACAGAATATCAGATGGAACCCGGCGGGAAAGTGCTTCGCCTATATATTGACAAACCCGACGGCATCAGCATTGACGACTGCGCTGCTATCAGTCGTCAGGTGGGTGATTTGCTGGACATATATATCGAAAGTGACCATCGCTATCGTCTGGAAGTTTCGTCACCGGGATCGAATCGACCCCTTGCCAAACAGGATGATTTCAACCGGTTTAAGGGCCAATTAGTCCGGATACAATCTTCCCGTTCGATTGATGGACAAAAAAAATTTAAAGGCATGTTAACAGATATTAAGGATGGGGTCGTGATGCTGACGGTTGTAAATAAATCTGTGGCTATCCCCTTTGAGGACATAACCAAAGCGCGGCTTATCAACTATTCTGGAGAAAACTGATGTTTATTGCAGATATCAAACGAGTTGTCGAACAAATCAGCAGGGAAAAAGGCATCAACGTCGAGGTGTTAATTAAGGCATTGGAAGAAGCCCTGAGGTCGGCTGCCAAGAAAAAGTTCGGGAACAAGGTCGACATAGAAGCCCAGTACTATGAAGAAACAGGCGAGATAGAAGTGTTCCAGTTCAAAGAGGTTGTCGAAACGTTGACCGAGCCGGAAATCCAAATCAGTCTTGAAGAAGGCCGTGAGTTGGATCCCGATTGCCAAGTCGGGGACAGTCTCGGCACCAAGATGGATGCTACGACATTTGGCCGAATTGCAGCCCAGTCGGCAAAGCAGGTTATCATTCAAAAAATGAAGGATGCCGAAAGAGATGTGGTCTATTCCAACTTCATCGATCGCAAAGGAGACATCGTCAACGGCATTGTTCAACGGGTCGATCGGGGCGACATCATCGTCAACCTTGGCCATACTGAAGGCGTTCTACCGAACCGAGAACAGGTTCCCAGAGAGTCCTATCGCCGCGGTGATCGGATTCGTGCGCTGATATTGGATGTTCTGCATGAATCGCGGGGCCCGCAAATCCTCTTGTCCAGAACACACCCGGATTTTCTGGTTCATCTGTTCAAGACGGAAGTGCCTGAAATCAGCGAGGGCATCGTTGAGATCAAGGGGGCCGCACGCGAGCCTGGTGTCCGAGCTAAATTTGCAGTTTCATCCAATGACTCGGATATCGATCCTGTGGGCGCATGCGTCGGAATGAAAGGGTCTCGTGTCCAGAATGTCGTCCAGGAGCTTCGCGGAGAAAAAATAGATATTATTCCCTGGCATGTGGATGACGCCAAGTTCGTGTGCAACGCGTTAGCTCCTGCTGAGATATCCAGAGTGATTATCGATGAAGAGAACGGGTCCATGGAAGTAATCGTTCCAGATGATTTTCTCTCCGTGGCCATTGGAAAGCGCGGCCAAAATGTAAGACTTGCATCCAAGCTGACCGGCTGGCATCTGGATGTCAACAGTGAATCCAAGTACAGCGAAGCCATGAAAAAAGGATACGACTCTCTGGTTGCACTACCTGGTGTAGGCATCAGTATGGCGGACTCACTATTTGAAAAAGGACTCTATTCAGCCGAAGAGCTCATCAAGGTCTCCGTTGACGATCTCACGCAAATACGGGGCATCGGAGAAGAAAAAGCAGCAGCCTTGATCGAAAACGCACAAAACTATCTAACTGAAGCAAAACAAGCCGCCGCCATGGAAGAACAGGAACGTTTGGATGCGGAAACAACGGCAGAGGATGTGTCCCAAAGCCCGGAATCTGTTTCTGATGAAGGTTCGTTGACCGGCACAGAAAAAGACGAAAACGCGGAAACGGAAAACATTCAAGAAAATTAAGCGTATTTTTTACCATATGAAGGTTAAGGGGGATGGATGGGAAAGATCAGAATATATGAACTTGCCCGGGAATTAAACATGACCAACACCGAGCTGGTCGACAGGCTTCATGAGATTGAATACCCTGTAAAAAGCCATATGAGTTCCATTGACGAATCCGATCTTCCGGATGTCAAGGCAAAACTCAGTGGTAAAAAGAAGGCGGCGAAGCTGGAAGAGAAACGAATCAAGCCGACCGTCATACGCAGGCGCCGGGTCAAAACCGTCAAAAAGCCCAAAATAATCGAGGACCTCTCTCAGCCGGAAATGGTTGTGGAAGAAGCACCGACTATAGCCGCCGAAGAAACGACAGACAAAGAGCCGAAGATCGAAGAAGCGACAAAACCGGTTCTAAAGGAAGAGATACCGCAGGAAACAGCTGCTGAAGTGCCGGAGGACACTGTTATACCAGATGAGGCTGTTGCGGAATCCGTAGAGAAAGAGGCGCCTGAGACAAAAAAGCCCGAGTCCGGCAAGCCGGCCAAAAAGAAAAAGAAAGATACACCGGCAAAAATTATCAAGCCGGCACCACCACCCAAAGAAACAGACCCGGCAGAGATCAAAAAAACACCAGCCAAGCCGAAACGGCCGGTTCGCAAAGCCGTTGCCGCTAAACCTGCTCCACCCGCTCAAGAACCGTCCTTAAAAGGCA
The DNA here is from genome assembly GCA_003647375.1 of Deltaproteobacteria bacterium. The sequence goes on along the minus strand of QMMS01000016.1, from coordinate 21,452 downwards.
AGAAAAAGAAAGGACACAAGAAAACAGAGCCCGTGGAGCCGGATAGGAAGTTCTTTAAAAAGAAAATATCCTTCCGGAAAAAAGAGGTCATCGAGGGTAAGGATCTCTATTCAGGCAGATCCAAACGCCTCCGCAGGGGTAAAAAAGGTCCTAAGTCCAAAATGGACAAAGGGTTGAAGCCGCAGATTACCACACCAAAAGCCATCAAACGTCGGATCAAAATAGATGATACCATTATTTTGGCGGAACTGGCCAAACGGATGGGAATCAAGGCCAACGAAATGATCGCCAAGCTGATGAGCCTGGGTGTCATGGCAACGGTCAATCAAACCATCGACTTCGATACGGCCGTTCTTGTTTCCACGGAGTTTGGATATGAATTGGAAAAAGCATCCTTTGAAGAAGACAATTTACTTAAAGCCGTTGAGGATGACCCAAAAAACCTTACCGAGAGACCTCCTGTCGTAACCATCATGGGACATGTGGACCATGGAAAAACCTCGCTGCTGGACGTCATTCGGAAAACAAGAATAACCGAGCTCGAGGCCGGCGGCATTACACAGCATATTGGTGCGTATAATGTCACCACGCCAAAAGGCCAGGTCGTATTCCTCGACACACCCGGGCATGAAGCTTTTTCAGCAATGCGGTCACGTGGTGCAAAAATCACGGATATTGTTGTTCTCGTGGTTGCTGCCGACGATGGTGTCATGCCGCAAACCATCGAAGCCATCAATCACTCGAAGGCTGCAGGCGTACCCATCATCGTGGCTGTCAACAAGATCGACAAAGACAATGCAGATCCGGAACGTGTTCTGCGGGAGCTGTCTGAAAACGGACTGGTAACTGAAGAATGGGGTGGTGACACCATTTTCGTGAAAGTTTCCGCAAAGGAAAATACAGGTATTGATGATCTGCTCGAAATGATCATCCTGCAAACGGAGATGCTGGAGTTGAAAGCCAATGCAAACAAACTGGCCAGAGGTCATGTTGTGGAGGCCAAACTCGATGCCGGCCGAGGGCCGGTTGCCACTGTTCTGATCCAGGAAGGAACGCTTCGCGCCGGAGACTCCGTTGTCTGCGGCATACACTATGGAAAACTCCGTGCTCTCTTGAATGATCTGGGACAGCAGGTCTCTTCGGCCGGACCATCTCTGCCCATCGAAGTCATCGGCCTGTCAGGCGTGCCCTCAGCCGGCGACGAGCTTGTTTCGGTAACCGATGAAAAAGATGCCCGGCAGATCAGCCAACACCGGGTCCGGAAACAACGCTCGGTGGATTTGGCCAAGACCAGCCGCCTGAGTCTGGACGGCCTGTTCGAAAAAATGAAAACCGGCGAGGTAAAAGATCTCAACCTGATTCTTAAGGGAGATGTTCACGGATCCATCGAAGCGCTCAAGGATTCTCTCTCCAGTCTCAGCAATGATGAAGTCAATATAAACATCGTTCATGGCGCCACCGGTACCATCACTGAATCAGACATCTCTCTGGCAGCCGTATCCAATGCCATTATCGTCGGCTTCAATGTACGATCCAGTCCAAAAGTTCAGGAAATGGCCAATGAAGAGCAGGTCGACATTCGCTACCACAATGTCATTTATGATGTAATCAAAGAGATCCGGGACGCCATGCTGGGATTGATGTCTTCGACATTTGAAGACAGGACGCAGGGCTGGGCCGAAATCCGTGATGTTTTCCATATTCCCAAAATCGGTACTATTGCCGGCAGTTATGTCACCGAAGGTAACTTTCAAAGAGGTAAGCTGGTTCGGTTGCTGCGGGACGGCGTCGTCATCTATGAAGGGAAACTTTCTTCCCTCAGAAGGTTCAAGGATGATGTCAAAGAAGTCCAGAACGGTTATGAGTGCGGTATCGGCATCGAAAATTTTAACGACATCAAGATCGGCGACAACCTGGAGTGCTATTATACGGAAGAAATCAAGCCGGAGTTGGATTAGAAGAATGGTTTTAGGTGTTACGTTTTAGGTTTTAAGTATAGACCGAAGCCGTATTGACTCTTAATACCTAACACCTAAAACTTAAAACGGTTTATTCGATATGCTTGATGAGGCAGGATTGGCGGAAATCGTCGACAGTGAACTGGAGATTAGCCACCTATGAATATGAAACCATTTTCACGTTCAGAACGGGTCAGCGGCACGATACAAAAGGTCCTCTCGGACCTTCTCCGTAAGGGCGTCAGCGACCCCCGGCTTGAAAACGCAACGATCACAGGCGTTAAAATGGGATCGGATCTGAAAACCGCCTATGTTTATTATTCCACTTATCTGGGGGAAAAGGAAAGCGACGTCACAGCTGAAGGCTTTAAAAGTGCAAAAGGTTATGTCAAGCGGCATCTTGCCGGCAAACTCGGGCTTCGGTATATGCCGGAACTCAAATTTATCTATGACACGTCGTTTGATTACGGCATGAAGATAGAGAAACTACTGAAATCGGTTACACCTGAAAATGAAACAGATCATTCAACAACTGAAGAATAGTCGCAGCGTTCTGATCGCCTCTCACATCAATCCGGATGGAGATGCCCTGGGATCTCTATTGGCAATGGGCCTGGCGATGGACGCATTGAATATTAAGGCGACCTTATACAATGAAAGCGACATCCCGGCTGATTACCGGTTCCTGCCCGAGGTGGGCCGCATTCAAAATCAGATCAGTCGGGTTCACCCATATGAAACAGCTATCATCCTTGACTGTAGTAACCTGGATCGTATCGGCCGCGCCACCGACATCGTCACGCAGATTCCCATGGTTATCAACATCGATCATCACGCTACCAACACGCAGTTTGGTGAACGTCGCCTCATCGATGACAAGGCATGTGCCACGGTCGAACTGGTTTTCCGTCTGCTGAAAGAGATGGCCATACCCATCAGTCTTGCCATGGCAACATCCATCTATACCGGAATCGTTACTGACACCGGGTCCTTTCGTTTCTCGAATACGAACGCTTCAGCCTTTGAGATATGCAATGAAATGGTTCAACTGGGCGTTAAACCGATTAATATTGCACGGCATCTGTATGGACCCTATTCTCTGGGTCGCATCAAGCTGTTAAACCAGGCCCTCGAATCGATCGAAATATCGAACAACGGCAGGCTTTCCCTGATGACCCTTACCCAGAAAATGCTAAGGGAAACCGGCACGCAACCTGAAGATGCAGACGGGCTAATCCATTATGCCCGCAGGATAGAAGACGTCAAGATGACCGCGATGATACAGGAACAGACCAACGGCAGAAAACATTCCACGACAGATAAAAAATATCATGTGAGTCTCCGTTCGGATGGATCAATCGATGTTGCCGCCATTGCAGCTACGTTCGGCGGGGGGGGACATCCAAGCGCAGCGGGATTCAGTATCGAGTCGACAATTAAGAAAATAAAGGAAACCATCAAGGCAATTCCTGAAATCAATTGAAATAGATGTCTTTAGATCACCACGGGTTTGTCGTTATCGACAAGCCGGAAAACATGTCCTCTGCACGCGTTGTTTCGCATGTAAAAAGGACTCTCGATGCCAAAAAGGTCGGCCATGCGGGTACGCTCGATCCCTTTGCAACCGGCGTGATGATATGCTGTGTTAACCGTGCCACTCGGCTGGCCAGGTTTTTTCTGGGAGGTGACAAAAAATATGAAGCGCTGCTGCATCTAGGCATAGAAACCGACACGCAGGATGCTACCGGCCATATAATATCGGAGGATCGGGTTCCGGATTGTTCAGAATCTGAAATTCAAGCTGTTTTTAGGTCTTTTACAGGGCCTCTCCAGCAGATGCCGCCCGTTTATTCTGCACTGAAACACAAGGGGATTCCCCTATACAAACATGCGCGGCGCGGGAAACCGATTCAAAAACCGGCTCGACAAATTGTGGTACAAGCCTTACATATAACCGATATTCAGCTGCCGTATATCCGGTTTGAGGTGACCTGCTCTGCCGGAACGTATGTTCGAACGCTCGGAGCCGACATCGGAAACGCACTGGGCTGCGGTGGACATTTAAAAACATTGAGGCGCACCCAAAGTTCCGGATTTGCCATTGCCGATGCAATGACACTGGAAGTATTTGAGGAGCGTGCGGCTGCTGAAACGTTTTCCCGGTATGCCGTGGGTATGACGGAAGCGCTCGAGACCATGCCGGGACGAACGGCTGACAAAGAATTGAAAAGTAAAATCGTCAACGGTGTTCCATTGACGCAAAAAGATGTTATCCTGGGAAAATCGGCAGACAAGGGTAATTTCATCAAAATTATCGATGCAAACAGAGAGCTTCTCGCTGTGATAGAACAAAATGAAACACTTGGCGAATACCATTACTGCTGTGTATTCAATTAAAATGTTATTTTTAACTTTCTCTATTTCGTGTATTCATAATTAATGCTATTTCTCCATAACAAACAATTTTTAAAATAGGAGGCTTAAAGAAAGTGGTGTTTACAACAGAAGATAAAAAAGAACTGATCGAGCAGTATAAGACCCATGACAGTGATACCGGATCTCCGGAAGTTCAGGTAGGCCTTCTGACCCACCGCATCAGCTACCTGACCGAACATCTCAAGATACATAAAAAGGACCATCATTCCAGGAGAGGGTTGCTGAAAATGGTCGGTCGGCGACGAAGACTTTTAAATTATGTGAAAAATAACGATGTTAAACGATACCGATCCATCATTGAAGCTCTGGGGCTTCGACGGTAAGATCAAACACAAAACAAATCTTCAGTTTAGGGCCTCAGACCTATTGATGATCGTTGTTACATCACAATAGCATGCCCTTGCAGCTGAGTTAGGAACACTATATGGAAATTTTATTAGAAGCAAACGTGGGCGGAAAATCCCTCAGTATTCAGACCGGCAAGGTTGCCAAACAGGCGTCCGGATCGGTTGTTGTTAAATATGGGGACTCCACCGTTCTGGTAACTGCTGTATCGTCCTACAATGAGCGCAATGTTGGATTTCTCCCTTTATCCGTTGAATATCAGGAAAAGATTTATGCTGCCGGGAGGATTCCTGGAAACTATTTCAGACGAGAAATTGGACGCCCGAGTGAAAAAGAAACCTTGACGGCACGATTGATCGATCGTCCCATTCGCCCTCTTTTCCCAAAATACTATAATTTTGAGACCCAGGTGATTGCCACCGTACTGGCCATGGACCAGGAGAATGATGCCGATGTGATGGCCATGGTCGGTGCTTCGGCAGCCCTCACCATTTCAGATATCCCGTTTGCAGGCCCCATCGCATGTGTCCGCGTAGGTCGAATTGAGGGAGAACTCAAGATCAATCCCACCATCGCCGAATGCGCCGAAGCTGACATCAATATTATCGTTGCCGGCTCCAAAACCGGTGTGGTCATGGTGGAAGGCGGTGGCGATGTTGTCAGTGAAGAAGAGATGCTCGACGCCATATTTTTTGGACACGAGGGGCTTCAGCCGCTGATCGAAATCCAGGAAAAACTGCGCGAAACGTGCGGAAAACCCAAAAGAATCTTTACGCCACCCGAGACAGATGAAGCGCTGGTAACGGTCGTTCATGAAGCTGCTGCCGGGACCATCCGCGAAGCATTGGCCATACCGGATAAAATGCCCCGCTATGATGCCATGCGACAAGTGAAAACGAATCTCATGGAATCATTGGGAGATGATTATGCGGCCAGAGCCGAAGAAATTTCAAAAATCTTTGGGGACCTGAAAAAATCCATCAGCAGAGATATCATTCTCAAGGAAAACAGCCGCATTGACCGCCGCAAGTTCGATGAAGTCCGGCCCATCTCCTGCGAGGTGGGACTTCTCTCCCGGCCCCATGGAAGCGCGCTTTTCACCAGAGGAGAAACACAGGTTCTGGGCGTGCTGACACTGGGATCCGGTCCGGACGAACAACGCGTTGAAACTCTCAGCGGAGAAGAATTTCGCCCGTTCATGCTTCACTATAATTTCCCGCCATTTTCGGTTGGGGAAGTCAAGCGCGTCGGCGGTCCAAGCCGAAGGGATATCGGGCACGGAGGTCTTTCCACCAGAGCCATCGAAAAGGTTCTGCCTGACAAGGATGTTTTCGACTATACCATCCGCATCGTTTCAGAAGTCCTCGAATCGAACGGTTCCTCCTCCATGGGTACGGTTTGTGCGGGAATCCTGGCATTGATGGATGGGGGTGTTCCCATTAAAGCACCGGTTTCCGGCATTGCCATGGGTCTCGTTAAAGAGGGAGACCAAACGATCATTCTTTCCGACATTCTCGGGGACGAGGACCATACCGGAGACATGGATTTTAAAGTCGCCGGAACCGCCGAGGGCATTACAGCACTCCAGATGGATATCAAGATTCTGGAACTCTCCAAGGATATCATGGAAAAAGCCCTTGAACAGGCCCGGAAAGGCCGTTTGCACATCCTGGAGGAGATGATGAACGCTCTGGACAAACCCAGAGAAGATATCTCTCCCTTTGCACCCAAAATATTCGCCATTGAAATCAACCCGGATAAAATCAGGGAAATCATCGGCCCGGGAGGCAAAGTAATCCGGGCAATTCAGAGTGAAACCAACACCAAGGTCGAAGTCGATGACTCCGGCGTTGTTAAGGTTGCTGCAGCCTCTTCCGAAGATCTGGAAGCAGCCCTGACGATGATAAAGGATATTACCAGGGAAGCTGAAGTAGGTGCCATCTATGAAGGCACCGTGGTAAAAATCACCGATTTCGGTGCCTTTGTACAGATTTTGCCGGGAACGGACGGTCTTGTCCATATTTCCCAACTGGCAAATTATCGTGTAAAAAAAGTCACCGATATCGTCAAAGAAGGCGATACGCTCAAGGTTAAAGTACTGGAAGTCGGAAGGGATGGCAAAATTCGCCTTAGCCACAAAGCCGTAAAGGAAGATGAATAACTACCCCGGGACAAGCAAAACCGACCTGAACAACGGCGTCAAAATTATTACCAAGCAAATGCCGTATGTCCGATCGGTGACTATGGGTATCTGGGTCAATGCCGGGTCCAGGGATGAAACTCTTGCTGAAAATGGTCTGTCTCACCTCATCGAACATCTGATTTTCAAGGGGACTGAAAAGCGAACCGCTTTTCAAATCGCCAAGGCGTTTGATGATATCGGTGGGCAGACCAATGCATTTACAACCATGGAGAACACCTGTTTTCATGCCAAGGTGATGGACTCACACCTGGAAACCATGGTTGAGGTCATGTCCGATATCTTTTTGAATTCATTGTTTGACGAAGAGGAAGTCCTCAAGGAACGACCCGTCATTTTGCAGGAAATCGGGATGGTTGAAGACAGTCCCGATGAATATATTCATGTCCTTTCCGGAAAACACTTCTGGGGGGATCATCCTCTGGGCCGTTCCATTCTTGGCACTCGTGAAAACATCCTTCGGTTTGATGCCGAAACCATCAAGCACTTTTTTCAGCGTCTCTATCAGCCGGATCGTATCATCATTTCAGCCTCCGGCAACGTGGATCACCAGAAGTTCGTCAATCTTATCGGTCCGGCATTCGAATCCATCCGAAAAATCGACGACTTCCCCGAAAGAAAGACACCTGCCGGCAACACCAACGTCAACCTCAAATCCAGAAAACTGGAGCAAACCCACATCTGTATCGGAATCAACGGCCTCCCTACCGGCCATCCCCTGCGATATGGTTTTTCTCTCATGAGCACCCTTCTAGGGGGCAACATGAGTTCCCGGCTGTTTCAGGATATTCGTGAAAAAAGAGGCCTGGCCTATACGGTCTACTCGTTTGTGTCTACCCATGTGGACGGCGGGATGTTTGGTGCCTACGCTGCGGTAGATCCTGTCAGAGCTGCTGAAACCGCCCATTTGCTGGTGGATCACATACATCACCTGAAAGAGAACCGTGTCCAGGAATCTGAGCTCGGGGGCGCCAAAGAGTATATCAAGGGGAACCTGCTGCTGTCATCCGAAAGCAGTGAAAACCAGATGGTTCGACTGGCCCAGAATGAAATGCATTTCGAACGCCAGGTCCCACTTCAGGAAGTGATAGAGAAGATCGATGCCGTTACAACAGATGACATTCAGGATATCGCTGACAGGCTTTTTAGCCACAGCAAAACATCCCTGACCGTATTGGGCCGAATCAAAGGCAAATCAGACTACGATAATATATTGAACCCTTTGACGAATTCATGAGTTTTCATCCCGCCATTCAGCTTCGACGCCTGCAACCCGAGAGAGACATGGATATCCCCCTGCCTGCCTATATGACACCCCTGGCGGCCGGCATGGATGTCTGCGCAGCCATCGAAACCGATCAGCATCTCGCACCCGGAGAAATAGCTCTTATCCCCACGGGCCTTGCCATGGCAATTCCAAAAGGGTATGAAGTCCAGGTTCGGCCTCGGAGCGGGCTGGCCATCAAACACGGTATCAGTATTGTTAACGCACCGGGTACCATCGACGCAGATTATCGCGGCGAAGTCAAAATCGGCCTGATCAACCTGGGCGCAAATCCCTATACAATTCACCGGGGTGATCGGATTGCCCAATTGATCGTACAACAGGTATACCAGGCAATCGTCACACTGGTGAATGAACTCGATAAAACCGAGCGCAATGAAGGGGGATTTGGGCATACGGGGAAGTGATAGGAGGGGTCCAGGGTTCAAGGGTTCGAGGGGAATAGCGTTCATTGAGTTTGTTGGGTTTCTATAGTTCATTGGGTTGATGGAATAGGAACGTGTTGAGAATAGTATACCGTTTGCTGAAGGCAACCCGATAAACACAATGAACACAAGGAACTCAATAAACACCTAAAAAGCTATCAAGGCTATCGATGGTTTTAACAAAGCAATACATTTTCTAAATTGAAGATATTGAAAGATTGAACGCGCACATGAACCCGAACCCGAAATCAGCCCCCAAAATGGCACCGCAAACAACCGATCACCTGACTGTCTGTATGTTGGCCAGCGGCAGCAAGGGGAATGCCATCCTGGTGGCCGACTACCAGACCAGGGTTCTTTTTGATGCAGGCCTGTCCGGGATTGAGATTGAACGCCGATGCAAATCAAAAGGGTTCCATCCCAACCAATTAGACGCCATTGTCGTTTCCCATGAGCACTCGGATCATATTCAGGGCGTAGGCGTTCTGGCCCGAAGATTCGGTCTGCCGGTTTATATCTCCAAAATGACCGGCCGGACCGCCAATTCCATGCTGGGTAAAATTACCGATATCCGATATTTTGAATGCGGAAACTCATTTACGATCAACGCCTGGACCATCTCGCCATTTTCCATATCACATGATGCAGAAGACCCCGCTGGATTTACCATTCTCAACAATGGCCTGAAAATCGGCATCGCCACCGATCTGGGTGTCGTAACCGCAATGGTCAAGGAACGTCTCAAGGCATGCCATATACTCATTCTCGAAGCGAATCACGATCCGGAGATGCTCATCAATGGGCCCTATCCATGGCCCTTGAAGCAGCGCATCCAAAGCAGAACAGGCCACCTTTCCAATGAGGATTCCCGGGAACTTGTAACGGCCCTGAAGCATAAAGACCTCCAACATGTGGTTCTCGCCCACCTGAGCGAAACCAACAACACACCCCAGAAAGCCTTGCAGGAGGTTGGTCTGGCATTGAATGACTGCGATACAAAGCTGCATGTAGCCACCCAGGATGTTTGCGCGGAGATTTTTAAAATAAAAGGGTCCAAGGGTTCAAGGGAATAGGGTTCATTGAGTTTATTGGGCTTATTGGGTTAATTGGGTTAATTGGGTTAATAAAACAGGGAAGGGTTGATAACAAACATCGTTGCGACAATCATACCCCTGCAACCGTGAACAACTCAATAAACACAACAAGCGCAAGGAACACAATAAACAAACCAGGGTTCAAAAATTCAAGTGATATATTAATGGAAGAACATTCAAAAAACCAATTACGGAGAAATTTAACATGTCAAACACAATTTACGATGTCATTATCATTGGAGGTGGCCCAGGGGGGCTGACGGCCGGCATTTATGCCAAAAGAGCCGCCATGAATGCCGTCTTGATCGAAAAAGGCGCACCCGGAGGGCAGATCATCAACTCGGATGAAGTTGAAAATTATCCGGGATTCGAACATATCAGTGGTGCCGAGCTGGGCATGAAGTTCAGCCGGCATGCCGACAACTACGACCTGGAAGTGGTGGGACGCGAAGTTGCGGCTATCATACCCGGTGCCGATTCGCACACCGTGGAACTGGACGATGGTACCATGCTCAAAGCCCATGCGGTGATTCTGGGTACCGGTGGTAATCCCAGAAAGATGAACATCCCCGGAGAAAGCGAATTCTATGGGAAAGGTGTCTCTTATTGCGCGGTTTGCGACGGCTTTTTTTTCAGGGGCAAGACTGTCGTGGTGGTGGGTGGTGGTGATTCAGCAGCGGAAGAAGCACTCTATCTGGCCAAGATAACCGAAAAAGTATACATTGCTCACCGCAGAGATGCCCTGCGTGCCGGCATGCTCCTGCAGCAGCGTGTTTTTGATGAGTGTAAAATAGAGATGCTCTGGAACACTGTCTTAACCGGTATCAAGGCCAATGATGGAGGGGTCTACGCTGTAGACCTGAAAGACACCCAGACAAGTGATCAGAGAGATTTACCAGTAGACGGCGTGTTTATCTTTATCGGGTTTGAGCCGAACAACGCCATCGTACCTGCCGGCATCAAGATGTCGGTGGAGGGAAACGTCATCACCGATGAAAAATGTGAAACAGCTATTCCCGGTATATATGCCATCGGCGATATCAGGGAAAAATATGCCCGGCAAATCGTAACCGCAGCAGCCGATGGGTGTGTGGCTGCACTGGCGGCGGCTCACTACGTGGAGACAAAAAAAGCGCAGGATGCGTGTACCTTGTAAGAAAAGGGTTCGAGGGGCCAAGGTTTCGAGGGTTCGAGGGTGGTTGAAAGCGATGAATTGAAGGCTCCTGATGGCCCTCAGTCTAAACCCCTAATAGACTATCAAGGGGGTTGGTTAACCGTCTGTCTTTCCCGCGCAGGCGGGAATCCAGTCATCACTCTATAACACATCGCTCAAAAACATCATGAAGATTAACATTTCCAAAATTTAAAACGATCAACCTTTGGGAAAAAAAAGGGCGGCCGCATGGCCGCCCAGTGAAAAAAGGAGAAGGAGGTATTGATAAAAAGGAATCGACATTGAGTCGATTCCATGGATCCTGAGTGGCTTCCCTAAAATGCCGTTGTTTGTCCGGGTCACATCTCTTTTCTTTATTTTGAAGATGACCGGAAAAGATGCACGTACACCCGAGAAGCCTTGATAAATGTCACCTCAAACTTTCATTTATATTATATAACCGTTGGAGGCGCGAGGGCCGTCGCATGGTTTTTTCATGTCGGTGTTGAAGTTGGGCGACATTTTCATTCTATATCTGACAAAGAGCATTTAATAACCGCTGTTTGACTATTATACTATTCAATTACTGTGCCAAAACCTCAAACTCTCCACAACACACTTAATTTCATACAGATAATCGATTTTTCACGATAGACCCGTTTAACGGTTTTCAGGTACAAATGACAAAATATGTCACTTTTTTTGCCAAAAAGCGTCATATTTGTACTAGATTGTACTCCCGGCTACCCAGCCCCAGTTGTTCTGCATAGGCGAGTTGAATGGTCCAGTCAGTTTTTGGGTACAGCGTCCTGAATTTATCGGATCCGGCTTCCCTACCTTCTTTCATGCAGGAATCCGGCAAGGCCGGCTCCTTGTTCACCAGATCCACGGATGCCTGGTCAATAGCTACGGGATCGGTGGATGCCAGGATGCCGATATCCCGCACAATAGGCGCATCGGCCATGGGATAACAATCACATGCCGGTGATACATTCGTGATAAAATTGACAAACAAGGCCTTGCCTTGCTTGTTCTTCAATACCCCCAGGGTGTATTCCACCATCTTTTCCATAAAGTCTGGTATGGATTTGCCGAATTGTACCTGAATGGCCATCTGGGGGCAGATGAGAATACATTCCCCGCAGCCAATGCATTTTTCAGAATCGATGATGGCCTTTTCTTTCGTGAGCGATATGGCATCCTGGGAACAATGGTCGATACATTCGCCGCAACCGATACATTTTTTTGCCTTGACCTTGGGCGCGATACCGGAGTGCTGCACCAGTTTGCCGGTTCGTGAGGCACATCCCATGCCTACATTTTTTATGGTTCCACCAAACCCGCTCAATTCATGTCCCTTGAAGTGCGCCACTGATATAAGGGTATCTGCATTCACGATTTCAGATCCAATATATGCAGTCTCCACATGTTTCTGATTAATGGAAACCCCGGTCTGGCTGCGCCCCATCAACCCATCGGCAATGATAATCGGTGCATCCACCACCGCATACGAAAACCCGTTCTGGATGGCAGTGATGGTGTGGTTAACGGAATCTCCCCGTGTGCCCTTATAGAGAGTATTGGCATCCGTGACAAAGGGCCTTCCGCCTACCTCTTTGATTTTCTGGACAATTTCACGAATAAATATGGGCCGGATAAACGCGGTGTTACCTTTCTCACCGAAATGAAGCTTCAAAGCAACCAGGTCGCGTTTGTTCACCACGCCGGATAAATCCGCAGCCTCCAGCAACTTGCCAAGTTTTTTGAATAAATTTTCCTTCATGGTTGCACGCAAATTGATAAAATAAACATCACTCGACATCGGAACCTCCTTTGATATATGATCCTTTTTATATGGATATGACATTAAAAATAGCGCTGCTCGACCAACTCTACAGCCTGTTTGACGATTATGCCAATACGGAAACAATCGCCTGTAAGCGGCAATGCGCCATTTGCTGTACATGCAACATGACCCTGACCACGTTGGAAGGATATAAGATCATATCCCTTCTGGATGCAAGGGCAAAATCAGCCCTTGTTCAGCATATTTATGATGCTGCTGAACAAAGACGCTTCAAGCCGCAACTCACCACCAACCAGATGGCCCGACACTGTATGACCGACCAGGAACTCCCGGACGAAATTATCGATCCCGCATGGGGACTGTGTCTCTTTTTGTCAGAAAATGAATGCCCCATCTACCCGATTCGACCATTCGGCTGCCGCTGCATGATGTCAAGAATCAATTGTGCTGACACCGGATATGCCGACATCGATGCGTTCACCCTTACCGTGGCCAACCTGTTCCATCAGTTCATCGAACACCTGGATCAAGGGGGCATGACCGGCAACCTGATCGATGTACTACTGTTCTTTTGTGACGATAACAACCTTAATGCATATCAATCGAATAAGACGGATATGAAAGCAGCGGATTTAATCCCAAACAGCCCTATACCGGTGCTGATGATTCCCCCCGAGCACAGGGAGCGGGTTGAAGCGCTATTAGAGGCTTTACAGAAGGTGTTACAAAAATAAGATCGGTACACGCTTATAGGAGACGCGACGTTGTGGAAACTTTCACAGCACCAAAAAAATTAACGGAAAATTTCCATTATCCTGATCAAAGAAAAAGATGCCTTGCTAATCTTTCTGATGAAATGATTGATCCGCCAATTATCGATATTGTCCACGCCTTTAACCAATTCCCTTTTTGTTTTACCCTGCAGAGCTGCTATGGACATTTTCTTTACAAAGGTCAAAAAGATCAACAAAATTTAACTCCCCTGCCGGCAATAAAAACCATTGCAGGCGTTGATTACAGAATCGCCTACATTGCATTTTGTATTGAAAACAGTGTTTCGGGAAAAAAATTATTGAAGCGTCTGGAAGAAATTACGTTGATCGACCCACAAAACATCCAGCTCTGTAGTGCGGAGTGGTTTTGGCAAAGACAGGTTAATTCTTATGCCTTACAAGTGGAACCCGACAGGTTCAAGAGAAAAGACAGCGCTGTTCTGGATTACCAGGAAGCCTTGACCATAGAAAAAATTCGAAATGCTTTTTTTATTCGGCTTAAGGAGCTGCTTTGAAAGCCACAACCACATCAGAAGACCTTCAAAGTATTCCCGGAGTCGGCCCAAGCCTTTCGCAAGACTTGACCGATCTCGGGTATCAGCGTGTTTCTCAACTGCGCAGTGCTGATCCAGAGCAGATGTATGAGCAGCTATGTGCACTTCGGGGAACGCACATAGATCGATGTGTGTTGTACGTATTCCGGTGTGCGGTCTACTTTGCCGACAATAGCGTGCACGACCCGGAGCTTTTGAAGTGGTGGAACTGGAAGGATACCCTGTAACCTAACTCCCCACTGAGCCTCCACCCGCGGAGCGATACAACACTTCAATATTCGATATTCCTTGTTCGACATTCGATATTTTCCCTTCACCGGTTATCCGCAAAGCTCAAGTTCTGATATCTGCCGGATCGGTAGAACCTTTCCGGGTCCTCCACCAGGGGTGGAGGATTTAGATCAGTATTAAGCCCGGGAAAATCTGCAGATAGAATCCAGAAATTTTTATATCTTAATACGATTTTTAGGTGTTATCGATCACATGGCGATCAACTTCCGGGCATTGTTTCCGCTAATGGCGTCTATTTCCACCTGCGTCAATGCCGCAACCTCGAACTCCTTGAAATACCGGGAAGGCTTGATCAGGGGAAAATCCGTCCCAAAGAGAATTTTTTCGACACCGACAATGTCGATGGCGTGTCGATAAATAGCAGGGTCGTACAGAAACGGGGATGCTGCCGTGTCCAACCAGACATTCTTCAAGGCCTCTTTGACCTCTTTTTTCAACAGTCCATAGAAAAAGACGCCCCCGCCCCAGTGGGCCAGAACGATCTTATTGTCCGGAAATCGTTTGATAATATCGTATATCTGGGCCAGGGTGTTCGCTGATTTTCCCGGATACATATGCCCCACAGGCTCGTTGGTGTGAATCATCACCGGCAAATTCTTTTCCTTACAGATCGCCATGATAGGCGCCAGGCTGTCCCGTGCCTCACAAACAATACCGGTCTCGTAAAAGGCCAACTCCCCTACCCCGGACAGTCCACCGGCAATACAGCGCATAACTTCTCCAGCGGCTGTTTCGCTGCAGGTATCCAGGCAGCAAAGGCCTTTGATCCGGTCCGGGTACCTGGCCACCACATCCATGATGTAATCATTGTGCATTTTCGAATATTCCGGATTTTTCCAGGGAAATCCAAATGCTACGGAGACATCCACCCGTTCCTCATCCATCATCTGGATCATGTCCTGACCGCCAATGAGCTTTGCTTTTTCCCAGGCATAGAGCATTTTGAAAGCAGATTCACCCTCAAAATACTTTTCGCGGTTTTCCCTCATGGCTTCGGGAAATATGTGGGTATGGAAGTCAACGATCATGTTTCACTCCTCTAAAATTGAGCGTTTCAAATTTTAAGCTTTGATCCTTAATTTGGAGTATCTCTTTAAAGATGATCTAAATTATGCTTTCTGATCATCTCACAGTTCGGATGCCACTTTTCGGCGATTTCCACAACCTCTTTTTTCAGCGCACCATGCTGTATTTTGCAGACTTCCAGCATATCACTCCGTAAGTGCTGAAGTGCGATAAATTTATGTATCAATATCAATAGGCTATCCTGATGTCATCAAGATTGTGGTTGACTCGGAACGATGTTGTGCTTTATATATTTATTTTGGGATGAGAGCAATTAACAGTTACGTATTATAGCGAACATCTACCGGGACAACAAATGAAACATGCTGATAAAACATCGCAAAGAATAAAAATCGATTCTCCGGATGCATATATTAACCGTGAATTGAGTTGGCTCAGTTTTGCACGCCGGGTGCTCACCCTGGCACAAGACCCTGAATTGCCATTGCTCGAACGTGTAAAATTTGCGGGCATCATGGGGATGCTTTATGATGAGTTCGCCATGAAACGAATGGGCGGACTCAAAAGAAAAATTCAAAAAAAGAAAATAAAGCCTTCACGCGATGGTCTCGCTCCCGATGAGCAACTGAGGGCGTGCCGGGATGAATTACAGACCCAGGCAGTGCTTGTATCAGGACTTGTGCAAAAGAAACTTCGTCCCGCTCTGGCAAAGGCAGCAATTCCCATTCTGGAATACAAGACATTGAAAAAAAGCCAGCGTACACAGATGTCGGCATATTTTCTGGAATCGGTGGAACCTATCCTGACGCCTTTAGCCGTGGACATGTCGCATCCATTTCCTTTTATCAGCAATCTGGGGCTGAACCTGGCCATAGAGGTGAAGGAAAAGAAAAAGAAACGCAATCGTTTCGTGCGGATCAAGGTTCCGGCGAACCGTCCCCGTTGGGTACCCTTTGCGGACGACAGCGGATTTGTTCCGTTAGAGCAGGTAATCGCTGCCAATCTCGAACAGTTGTTCCCCAAAACGACTGAACTCGCCTGCTACTTTTTCCGCGTAACCCGTGTGGCTAAGGATGACCCTTGGGAGCAAACCGAGCTTGACGATTTTGATGCCGACTCCACCCCCGGCTTCTTCATCAGTATGGTGACCAACGAACTGACCGCACGAAAATTTGCCGGTGTGGTTCGACTGGAAGTTAGTGCCGACATGCCAAAAGACTTGAGGCATTGGTTAGCCGAACAGTTGGACGTCGATTCAGAAGATGTTGAAAGCGTGAAGGGTCTGATGGGCCTTGGGGATCTGATGAATTTCCCTATGAAAAATTATCCGGAGTTGTGTGACCCTCCTCATAAGCCTGTGACACACCCCCGTCTTTTAGGAATATTAAAGAATGACCCCGAACAGATGTTTGCCGAAATCCGTCGAGCCGATATCCTGCTCCACCACCCCTACCATAGTTTTGATACTTCCGTACTCAACTTCCTTCAATGCGCAGCAATGGATCCAAAAGTGCTGGCAATTAAGCTTACCATCTATCGTACAAGCAGCGATTCTCCCATTATTCAAGCGCTTCAGTTCGCAATACGACAGGGTAAACAGGTTGCGGTGCTGGTGGAGATCACCGCCCGGTTCGACGAGGCGCCCAACATCGCATGGGGGGGGCTTTTGGAACGGGAAGGGGTGCATGTTTCTTATGGCGTAGAGCGGTTGAAAACGCATGTTAAATTGGCACTTGTCGTCCGTGAAGAAGAGGGCGGTGTTCACCGCTACGTGCATGTGGGAACAGGGAACTATCACACGGGTACCGCACGAATCTATGAAGACATGGGACTTTTAAGCTGTGATCCAAAGCTGGGTGCCAACGTTGCTGCGCTGTTCAATGAATTGACAAGCGCCAACCCGTATCCACATTATGATAAATTGTTGGTTGCTCCCCACAACCTTCGTGAGCGAATTACAGAGCTAATCCGCCGCGAGGCTGAACACAAACGAAAGGGAAAACCGTGTGGCATAAAAGTGAAGATGAATCAGCTTCAGGATAGGCGTATTATACAAGAGCTCTATCGCGCCGGCCAAGCGGGTGTACCCATCAGTTTGAACATAAGGGGGTTGTGCTGCCTGCGCGCGAGGGTTCCCGGGCTGTCCGAGAACATTCGGGTATTCTGTACGCTCGGCCGTTTTTTAGAACACAGCAGAATGTATCGCTTTGAAAATGCCGGCGACCCTGAATTCTTTATCGGCTCGGCGGATTGGATGCGGCGAAACCTCGACCGCCGCATGGAGTCCGTCACACCCATCACTGACCCCAAACTCAAAAAGGAGTTGGAGCAAAAACTGCAGATTTACGAGAAAGACAATAGCTCTGCCTGGGATATGCAGGCCGATGGCCGCTATGTGAGGCGACGACCCAAGAAGGGTGAAAAACCCAGGCCTGCCCAAGAAGCCCTGATTGATATGATCGGCAGACAATCAAAATTAATCAAGAGTTCTATGCCTGATAATTGAAAGACAAAACGAGCGTGATGATGAGAAATACGATTAAATTCAATCTCGCCAATGATGAAACTGAAAGCCATATCAGTGATCAGTTGGCAATGCATCACCAAATGAAAAAAGAAACGACGATTAGCGGTCAACTGACTTACTACGACACATTTGACTGGCGTCTCTTCAATAAGTCACTCGTCCTGTTTACATTTCAAAACAAATTGATTTTACGCAAACTAGGTGAAGACCGAATAATCCACAGTCTTAATGCAAAACCGGTACCTTGTTTCATATGGGAGTTTCCGAAAGGTGATCTTAAACGGTATCTGGAACCTGTAATAAAAATGCGAAGGTTATTAAAACTTGTGAATTTAGTTTCCTGCACAATCCCCTATCGCGTTTTAAACCAAGACCAGAAAACAGTGGCGAGACTTTTATTTGAAACGATTCGAACAAGCAGCAGGAAAAATCCCAAGACCATTGGCTCTCAATTGTGGTTAAAACCCGTCAAAGGATACCCTAAGCTTTCAAAAAAAATCAAATCCCTACTTGAAAGTATAGGCCTCACATCAAGCAGAGACGAAGATGTATTCTTGCGTGCCATAAGTGAGGCCGGCCGTGACCCGGGTAGTTATTCTTCAAAATTACGTTTGAAGCTCACCCCTGATATGCGTGCCGATGAGGCCACAATAATCATTTGGCAATTCCTGTTTCAAGTCATTAAGATCAATGAGGCACAGATTAAACATGACATCGATACGGAAATTCTTCATGATTTCCGAGTGGCCATCAGAAGGACTAGATCTGCTTTGGTTTGGAATAAAAGCATTTTTTCAGAGAGAATAATTGCCCGTTTTAAGAAGAATTTTTCTTTTGTTGGCAAAATAACCAATGATTTGCGCGATCTGGATGTCTATCTGCTCGACAAGCCCAAATACAAGGCCATGCTGCCCGCGGTTCTCCGCGAAGACATCGACCCCCTGTTTGACTATTTAGGCAAGCAAAGATCCGTATCTTTCCGAAAAGTCATCAGAAGCTTGAATTCTAATAAATACAGGAAAATCATGCAAGGGTGGGAAGCTTTTCTCAATGAACCGCAACATGACCTTGCATCGGGATCCAACGCAGAGGTCCCTGTATTAGAATTGGCACGCAAGAGAATCTATAAGCAGTATAGAGATGTTATAAAAACAGGAACTCGGATTCTTGAAAACTGCGATGATGAAAAGCTTCATAAGCTCCGAATTCAATGTAAAAAATTGCGCTATTTAGTTCAGTTTTTTTCCAATCTTTTTCCCCCAAAAAAAATCAGCCTGCTGGTTGGGCAGCTGAAAATGTTACAAGACATGCTCGGTAACCATAACGATCTCAGCGTCCAAGTGAATTATCTTTTGAAAGTAGCCGAGAAAATGCCCGCAAATCTTTCTCAGTCAAATAAAACACTCATAGCCATTGGGAGTCTAATCGGCAAACTTGAGACAAAACGAAAGTCGGTAAAGAAATCATTCACAAAAACCTTCACCCATTTTTCATCACCGCCAAATCAGAAGTTATTTCGAGAGCTCTTTGCACTTCAATCAGAAAAGGTGTTTTCATGAGGACGATCGCACTCTACAGCAACAAAGGTGGCGTGGGAAAGACTGCTGCGGCTGTAAATTTATCTTATTTGTCAGCCCGGACGGGCGCCAAAACGCTACTCTGCGATTTAGATCCTCAAAGCTCTGCCACCTTTTACTTTAGAGTTAAACCGAAGCTTAAATCCGGCACAAAGGGATTTCTAAAAGGCGGTAAAAGTGTCTTTAAAAGTATCAAAGGAACCGATTATGAAAACCTCGATCTGCTGCCGGCGGATTTTTCTTACCGCCGACTGGACATCGCATTTAACCAGCTAAAGCGCTCAAAAAATCGTCTCCATAAAATCTTGAAACCTTTTAAGGCTGAATATGATGTCGTTATTTTAGACTGTCCCGCAAGCATCAGCGTCCTGGCAGAGAATGTGCTCAACACTGTTGATTGTACCCTCGTTCCTTTGATACCGACAACGCTCTCGATTCGAACCTATCTCCAACTGTTAGTTTTCTGTAAAAAAAATAAAATCGACACAAGCAGAATATACACCTTTTTTTCGATGGTCGATCGACGGAAAAAACTGCATCTATCGCTGATGGAAAAGGTATCAAGAAAATTAAACAATGCTTTAAAAAACGACATCCCTTACCTGTCGATAATTGAACAAATGGGGGTTTACAGAGAACCGGTGGTGGCGTTTTCTCCAGGCTCAACGGCATCTAAGGCATATCAACGACTGTGGCAAAATTTGCAAGAAACCATATTGATCAATCCTTGAAAGTAATAAAGGAGGATGGATGGCAAAGAAAGAAAAACGACTCTGCAAGTGGAAAGAAGAGATGATAAATGATAATTTTGAGGTGTTCAAAGATATTGTTAAGTCACCCCAATTCGCCTGCAAAAAATTTGGCAGAGTGGCAAACAAGAAAAAATGGTTACACAAACCTGTTTCATTGAACTGAGCGATTTTATGAAAGAACTTTGTCTGGTTAGACATGCCAAATCGAGTTGGAAATATCCTAAGTTGGATGATTTCGAAAGACCGTTGAATAAGCGTGGTCAAAAAAATGCACCATTCATGGGTAAAATTCTTCACCAATTGGAATTTACCCCAGACCTCATCATTACCAGTCCGGCATCGCGGGCGGCAATGACTGCAAGGATTTTTGCATTTGAGATCAAGTATCCTCTTGAGAGCATTCTATATCTTTCATCGGTCTACGAATCAAATGAAAGGAACCTGATTCAACTTTTAAGGGAATTAGATGATAATTTAGAAAAGATCATGTTGGTCGGCCACAATCCGGCATTAACACATCTGGCCAACAACATAGGCGATTATCCGATCAGCAACCTACCCACGAGTGGGGTATTTTGTGTAGCATTAGGCATCACTTCGTGGTCTGGGATTAAGAATAACGCAGGGAAATTAAAATATTTTGAATTTCCCAAAAAACACGCATAACGAGAGGAGGAAAAAATGGTAAAGGAAAAAGAGAAACAGGAAAATGTCGAGGAAGAGGTCAAAGCAAAAGCGGCCGATGCTGGAACCAAAACCGTAGAAGGCAAAAAGAAAGTGTCTAAGAAGAAGACCGAAAAAGAAAAGGTAAAGAAGGAAAAGGCGAAGAAAGAGAAGGCAAAGAAAGAAAAGGCAAAGAAAGAGAAGAAGAAGAAAGAAAAGGCAAAGAAAGAGAAGGCGAAGAAAGAGAAGAAGAAGAAAGAGAAGGCAAAGAAAGATAAGAAGAAAGATAAGAAGAAAGATAAGAAAAAGGGAAAAGGCAAGAAAAAAAAGCCGGCCAAAAAGAAAAAAGGGAAAAAATAAATTAAACCTGAACTGAGCGATTTTTCCCGAAGAGGTGTGCCGAAATCTTGATGGAGAAGGGTTCGCAAAAAACACAGGCATGCCCGTGGATCTGTCGAGGCTTTTTTCGAACCCTCGATCCGCAAGAGATCGGTGCAGATCGAGATAAAAATCGCTCAGTTC
Organism: Deltaproteobacteria bacterium; assembly: GCA_003647375.1. The sequence goes on along the minus strand of QMMS01000016.1, from coordinate 64 downwards.
AGGTTAAAGACAACCAAGGCAATCCAGCTATGCGAACTGGATTGCCTTGGTTATTAGTATGTTA
>QMMS01000015.1 GCA_003647375.1 Deltaproteobacteria bacterium | reverse complement strand
TTGCCCGATGGCCGATAGAATCCTCTCAGGGCCAGAGCATCCGTTATGGTTTTGAATTCCCGGATGGCATGCCGGGCTTTTTGAGACTCGGTGAGTTCGTACATACTGATACCTATAGTTTTTTAGTTTGTTGAGTTTATTGGGTTCGTTGGGTTGCTTCCGGCTGCTGGCATCTCGCTCTTAACCCGTATCAACATTCGACGCTTAGTTAATGCTTTCAGTAAAACAACTCAATAAACCCAATGAACCCAATAAACAGATAGTTTCTCGAACCCTGGTCTTTAGTCTTTAAACACCAACTTCCCACCGATCAATCCGGCGATGGCTGCCGCCGCCAGCATGATCAGGCCGACGAAAAGAAAGGCATTTCGCGCCATGGACGCTGTCTGCAGGATGTTGGGGTCAACAACCCACCAGAGAACCAGGAGCACAGACGTGACGGTTACAATGCATGCACAGATGATTTTTGTGATGAAACGGGACGAGCGCAGACCCTTGTAACGCTTTTGCCATTCGATATAGCCTGAGAACAAAACAAAAGGGAGTGTCAGGACCACAAAGACCATATTGATATGGGCTGCCGTTGCCAGGGAGGTGGCACCTGTCAGGGTGCTGAGGATCATCAAGGCAAAGGATACGGGCAAAACGCCATTGGGGATGTGGACGGAGACGGGATGGGCATGGTGTTTCAGCATCATTTGGATCTTGAATCGGTAGAGTCGGCCAAAAACGGTTTTTGGTTCGGGACCCGGATCCATGCCTTTTGACATCCCGGATGCCTGGGTTGGTTTTTCGTCCGGTTTCTTTGAATCCTGCTGTTCGGCGGGCGTTTCTTCGATGATTTCTTCGAACAGACTTTTGTCCGCACCGCAAACCGGACATTTCTCCGGGGGTTCATCTCCGCTGTGAATATATCCACAGACCGTACAACGCCATTTTTTCATCTGTACCGTCTCCTGTCTGTTATTCGTATTAGCGACAACATTGCGTATCATAAAATCGTGAAACGATTTTATTTATAATAGAATTGAAACGTGATTTCAATCATCCATTTGCCCTGGGCTTCGATGGCCATCTCCTGCTGATGACACAGGCGTTGATACCGCCGACCCCCATATTGATTTTGCCGGCAATATCCCCTTCCATGACCTCTGACTTGTCATCCAAAAGGCATCGGTGATACGGACGAACCCGGTCGTGCAGTTCATCTTCCTTCAGGTCGATGGGCATGAGTTTGCCTTTTGAAAAGCCCATGTGCTGCGCTGTCAATTCCCAGCCGCCACACACAGACATGCCGTGTCCGAAGGATCCCTTTCTGGCCGTGAATCGTGTGGTTCCGGGAAAGACCTCCAATGTGTTCTGCAGTTCCGCCCAGTCCCCCGGGGTGGCAGTCGCATGCATATCCCAGGTGGCCACGTCTTCGGGCAACACACCGGCGGCGTCGAGCGCCTCGTGAATGGCGGTCCTGGGCCCTTTTTGAGATGGGGTGATGATGTGGTCTGCGTCGGATGTGAGGGAAACACTCAGGATTTCAAGACCCAGGGGATGAAACCCTTTTTTCATGAAATAATCAGCATCCCCGATGATCCATATACAGGCACCTCCGGAGATATGGGTGCCCCGTAAGCCTGAAAAGGGTTTTGACACCTGGCCGTCATGCGAAAGAACCCGTGCGCCATAGAAGGTGCCCACGGAGAGGGGGTGGGGTTGGGGGTCTGTGGCCCCGATGACAACGGCTTTGGCTTGATCGAGCTGGATAGCGTTTAGGCCCAGTTTCAGGGCGGTACCAAACCCGGAGCAGGCCGCTACCGGTGCAAATGTGGCCCCGGTTATTTTTCCGATCATGGAGATCTGGGCTGCGGGAATATTGGGGATGTTCCAGAGCAGCATGGGGTCCACGGCACTCCATGGTTCAATTGGGCAGCCATAGGTTTCATTCAGCTTGCGGCGGGAGTTGGATTTTCGCCGCATGACATGCATCTTTTCTTTGTTGATGTCGCCCGTGATGCTTTCTGCTTCGATTTCCTTCAACGCCGCAAGATACTGATTCAATCCCGGTGAACGATTCACCCAGAAAGCATACCAGTCTTCGGTGATATCGTCAAAGTCGACATTTTCAGGATCGGTGGAACCGGGGTCCTGAGGCGCTCCCGCTGTTTCCAGAATGTGGTGTTTTTCTGCGGCAGAGGCCTGGATGTACGCTGCCAGTTCAGGATGGTGAATCTTCCGGCACCAGAAACGGTTCCAGCGTTTTTGGGCCTTATGGTAAATCAGAACCTTTTCATATTGCAGGGGGAAATCACCGAGTCCGGTGCCAACGTATATGTGTGCTTTTGTTTCCAGTTCCTGTAACACGGATTCCAGGCCGGTATTCTGGCCCAGAGCCTGGATAAATGCACCCATGGCGTACTTGGCCATGTTGCCCATCTTTTCGTTTAGCTGGGAAAATCGTCGTGTGCCGAATCGTTTGTCAAGCCAGGGTTTGTAAACGGAAAAGTCGAATTCCGGACGACCTACCAGGAAGTTGGAGGGTCCAAACCCCGCATGGGGGGTCAGCCAACTGGTGGCATGGTCGAGATTGTGTTCAAACGACTCGATATTGGGTGATTTAGGGGCAACCACGCCCCATCCAAAAATACCGACACGCTTCATGGAATGGTTGTTTCCTTTCAAATAAGATCGTTGCACGCGTTTAGTATTGGCACGCCTGTCATCATGTGCAGACACCATAAGTATCAAGATCCGGCGTTAAAAACAAGACAGTAACGTTCTATGGGATTTTGAGAGCGCATGTAATTTGTTTTTATCACTAGCAACCAGGGCTTCCTTCTTAGCTCTGGACCATTTCGACGCGGTTTTTGCTCCGGCCGGAGGCCTTGAGCAAGAAAAGGGCATCATCGGATTCTTGATGATGCCCTTTTCGCGTCGAAATGGCTGGGGGACCAGGGTTCGAACCTGGGTTAACGGGGCCAGAACCCGTCGTCCTGCCACTAGACGATCCCCCAATAAATTTGTTTCACAAATTTATGTGACGCGGCTTTCGCCGCTATTTTTATTGTCTTCAGGTGATATGAATTTTTGTTCTACTGTCAACAGCAGTGAAACTCACATCGAATTCTCGTGGTCTGATACAAAATAATCGGGTGGTAAGTCAAGCATAAATTTTTAACTCAGCAAACCCAATAAACTCAATAAACTCAATGAACTCAACAAAACGCAACAAACCCACGCCTATTCTTTAATCGTTTTCTGATCTATAAATTCAATGGCCTGTTTCAGACGACGGATTACCTTTTCCTTGCCGATGATTTCGGTGATTTCAAATATACCGGGGCTGGCTGTCTTGCCGGTCAAGGCCACCCGCACCGGCTGGGCGATTTTACCGAGCTTCAGACCGGTCTTGTCCATAACGGACTTAAAGGCATTTTCCAGATTCTCTTCGGTAAAGACGTCGATGACGCTCAGTGCATCCATGAGGAAGTGCAGGGGTTGTCGGGTGTCAGGTTTTAAAAACTTCCTGGCGGCTTTTTCCTCATATGCGATGGTTTCGGTAAAATAGAAGGTTGCCGCCGTGGCCATTTTCTCCATCGTCTTGCTTCTCTGAACCAGGGTCTTGACGACCTTGACAAGAAATTCGCCGGATTCGACATGGATGCCGATCTTTTTTAGAAAGGGCACCAAAAGCTCGGCTAGTGTTTCAGGGGCTGTGGCCTGGATGTGATCGGCATTGAGTGCGGTAAGTTTTTCCAGGTCGAATATGCCGGCAGCACGCCCGACGTTTTTAAGGCTGAATTTTTCAATGAGTTCATCCCTGGTAAAGAATTCCTGGTCACCATGGGACCAGCCCAGCCGTACCAGGTAGTTCACCACCGCTTCCGGCAGGAACCCCATGTCACGATAGGCCGTGACGGATGTGGCACCATGCCGCTTGCTTAGGCGGGAGCGATCTTTTCCCAGAACCATGGGAACATGACCAAAGACCGGGAGCGGCGCACCCAGGGCCTGGTAGATCAGCATCTGTTTGGGCGTGTTCATTACGTGATCATCGCCCCGTATGATGGTGTTGATATGCATGGTGATATCGTCGATAACCACGACGAAGTTGTAGGTCGGGGAGCCGTCGCTCCGTGCAATGATGAAATCGTCTATTTCGTCATTTTGGAAGGCGATATTTCCTTTAATGACATCTTCCAGGAGGGTCGTTCCGGTCAGGGGCGCCTTGAAACGCACAACAGCATTGTCTGTCTTTGGTAACCCTTTATCCCTGCAGGTACCATCATATTTGGGTTTTTCGCCGGTAGCCTTGGCCTTTGCCCGCATGGATTCCACTTGTTCCGGGCTGCAGGTGCAGTAATAGGCACCGTCGGTTTCGATGAGCTTGTCGATGTGTTCTTGATAGATGGGGTAGCGCTGGGATTGAAAGAAGGGACCTTCATCCCAGTCGATTCCCAGCCATTCCAGAGCTTCGAATATAGCATCCACAGAAGCCTGGGTCGAACGGGCCGCATCGGTGTCTTCGATCCGGAGAACAAATTTGCCTTTCATATGCCGGGCGTAAAGCCAGTTGAACAGAGCCGTCCGGGCGCCGCCTACATGCAGGTAGCCGGTTGGACTTGGCGGAAACCGGGTGATGATCTTATCCATGTTGTCACCTTTTTACTAGAAATTATCTCAAAGTAATTAGTCAATTTATTTTTCTTGGTGCCTGTCGTGATCTTTGCAGCCGATCGATGCATTGTCTTTTGAATTTTTTTTTGTATGCAATAAATTTATTTTTTAGTTGTGAAAAAAAGAATGTATTATACATATAAACAATTAGTTACATAAATTAAACATGGTTATTTACTTTATGGATGAACTCAGTAACATATAAAGAGATACAGCACAAGAGGGCAAAATAAAAAATCAGGGAAAAATACTTGACAATTGGAATGAATTAAATTACTAGAAAGCCCACAATCTTTTTAAGCATGTAAACAAATTAATATTCATTAAATACAAAGAGTTAGGAGATTACTTATGCCTGTTCCAAAAAGGAAAACCTCAAAGTCAAAACGAGACAAGCGACGGACACATCAAAAACTGACCGCGCCCAATCTGGGAACATGCCCCCAGTGTGGCGAGGCTGTCCAACCCCACCACGCATGCCCCAGTTGTGGAACCTACAAAGGTCGGACCATTATCGATACAGAAGAATAGTTCTGTCCCGGACGGACACAACCCTTGTCGCAAATCGAAAATTATTTTACAGGTAACTGAATGTCAACACGTCCCATTGATGCAGAAACAGTGCTTTGCGGAATCGACCCGGAGATGAGGCAGATGGTCATCGAGACCGTCAGGCAACTGCGGAAAAAATTGTTGTCAAAGGAATTGATTCTATCCTTTGATAAGGATGGGGTATTTCCGGAAGAGACAATCCGCAAAATGTTGGGACCCGATATCGGGCTGCAGCTCATTTTTATTCCCGAAGCATACGGCGGGATGGGGGGCGGCGCCAGAGACTGTTTTGAAGTCACCCGAGAAATGGCCAAAATATGTCTGGGCGTGGGGACCGCTTTTTTCGCGATTCAACTGGGTGCAGATCCGATCATTGTCGGTGGCACCGAAGCGCAGAAAAAGAAATGGCTCGGCACCATCGCTGAAGGGGCGGTTCTGGTGGCCTACGCGGTGACCGAGGCCGGAGCCGGAAGCAACCTGGCTGCACTCAAGACCAGGGCCGAACCCGTGTCCGACGAGGCCGGCCATATTACCGGCTACAGGATCAATGGTACCAAACAGTTTATTTCCACCGGAGGATCTGCGGATTTTATCACCCTTTTAGCAAAAACACCCGAGGGGCCTTCCTTTTTTATTGTGGAAAAAGGAACCCAGGGGTTTGATCAGGGAAAGGGTGAAGAAAAACATGGTATTCGCGCCTCGAATACGTCCCCCCTATCTTTTAAAGATGTTTACGTCCCGCTTGAAAACCTGGTGGGCGGCATTCCCGGCAAAGGGTTGAAGCAGGCCAACAAGGTTTTCGGCTACACACGGCTCATGGTGGCTGCCATGGCGCTGGGCGCTGCCGAGGCGGCCATGGACATCGCGATTCAGTATGCAAAAGAACGGGTCCAGTTTGGTTCCCCCCTGTCTGAAAAGCAGGGCTATACCCACAAACTGGTGGTGCCTCACGTGGTAAGGCTCGAAGCGGCCGGCGCTTATATCGAGGAGATGGCCCTTGAAGTGGACCGCGATGGCGAGAAAGACATCCAGGTGGAGGGATCCATTGCCAAGCTGTTCACCACCGAATCGGCAAACAATGCCGCAGACGACGCTATGCAGGCACTTGGCGGTTATGGGTATATTTCTGAATTCGAAGTCGAAAAAATCAAGCGCGATGTCAAGATTACGTGTATTTACGAGGGCACCAGCGAGATTCAACAAAATATCATCAGTATGTACCGGTGGAAGATATCGCGTAAAACAAAGGGTGAATTCTATAACCGTCTCAGCTCAGAAATGGCATCCCTTGAGGTTTCTTTCAAGAACGGCGGCGGTGCCCTTCTGGGGCTCTGCGCCAGGCTATTGAACGAAACCATCAATCGGGTTCACGACAACCGGTTAGTCCGCCAGCAATATGTCATGTTCGCACTGGCAGACCTGATGACCCATCTGGAAGTGGGCGCAAGCCTGGCAAGAAAGGCGGCAGGTCTGACAAAAGACAGGCATCCTGATGCGGAAAAGTTCCGGGCCATGTCCAGAATCTTTGCCAACGAAACGGCACAGTTGACAGCAAAAAATATTCCTTTGATAATGATGGGAACAGGGGTTTTCAGCCCGGAAGAGATGGCGACGTATTTACAGGATCTGGATTATGCAGCGCTGATGCTCGGTTATGACAAGGTCGTCGCGGAAATGGATATTGTTGCGGATGTTCTGTTCGAGAGGGCTTCATGACACAGGGTGAAAAACGTATCGTAGTCGTTACAGGTGGCTCCCGGGGCCTCGGGAGGGTTATTTGTCAGACCTTTGCAGATCCCGACACCCATATCTATTTTAATTACCACGCATCGAAAACGGGTGCTCAAGAGACCGGGGAACTGATTGCTGCTGCCGGCGGGAGCTGGGACTCAGAGCGTGTAGATATCGTCTCCCTGGATGCGGTCAGTACCTGGTTCAAGCGGATTGCCGCTATATCCCAAAAGATCGACGTTCTCGTAAACAATGCGGGGATAACGCGTGATGGCCTGATTGCCATGATGAAGGAATCGGATTGGGACGATGTTCTGGAAACCAACTTAAAAGGTACCTTCAACTGTATCAAGCCCGCGATCCGTCTTATGATGAGAAAGCGCTACGGCAGGATTATCAATGTCACGTCTGTTGTGGGAGCCATGGGGAACCCGGGTCAGGCCAACTATGCCGCATCAAAGGCGGGCATCATCGGGCTTACCAAATCGGTTGCCAAAGAAATAGCCACCAGAGGGATCACGGTGAATGCCGTGGCCCCGGGCTATCTGGAAACCGATATGACTGCATCGCTTCAGGAAAAAGCTAAAGAAGCCATGCTGGCGTTCATTCCCATGGGAAGAGCTGGAACGCTGTCGGAGGTTGCGGCAGCCATCAAGTTTCTTGCCTCTGACGAGGCGGCTTACATTACGGGCCAGGTACTGCATGTAAGTGGGGGGATGTATACGTAGAGAAGGGTCCGAGGATCCAAGGGTTCGAGGGTTCAAGGGAAAAAAGAGCAGGGTAGGAGGGTCTGAGGTTTGGAGGGTTTGAGGGCGTGATCCGCTTATTGCTTAAGGTTAAGAGAAAATTAATCATTCAAAATTATTACATGTGGTCCGGTTTATGCCGGACAGATTAAAAGGAGACTCATTCAATGTCCATCGAAGATAAAGTTAAAAAGATCATTGCGGAAAAGTTGAGTGTCGATTTGGTAGAGGTCATACCCGAAGCATCGTTTGTCGATGACCTGGGGGCGGACTCACTGGACCTGGTGGAACTGATCATGACCATGGAAGAAGAATTCGACATCGACATCTCCGATGAAGATGCGGAAAAGCTTGAATCGGTCAAGGATGCCATCGACTTTATTAATGCCCGCTAATTTAAATTCGAAGCACGAAATTCGAATTTAGATATTTTAAATAACAAGGAGTTTACTTGAGTAGACGAGTCGTCATTACGGGAATGGGCCTTGTTACGCCTGTCGGCATCGGTGTCGAGGCATCCTGGGAAGGGGTGCGCGCCGGAAGATCCGGCATTGGTACGATCACACGATTCGATGCGTCAAGATTTGCCACGCAGATAGCAGGAGAGGTAAAAGATTTTCGTCCGCAGGATTTTCTGCCCAGGAAGGAAGCCCGACGAACCTCGCTGTTTATTGCCTATGCCATCGCTGCGACGCGAATGGCGATGGACGCATCGGGGTTGCAGATCGACAAACGCAACGAAGATCGCGTGGGGGTATTGACCGGCTGCGGTCTGGGCGGTTTGGCCATCCTGGAAGACATCACCCGGGTTGTCGACAGCAAGGGTCCCAATCGGGTGACGCCCTTTTTTATTCCCATGATGATCGGCAACATGGCACCCGGTATGATATCGATTCACTTCGGGGCCAAAGGACCGAACGCATCTGTAGCCACTGCTTGCGCTGCCGGGTCCCATGCTATTGGCGATGCATTCAAGATTATCCAGCGGGGCGCAGCCGATGCCATGATTGCCGGTGGTGTTGAATCGACGATTACATCCACCGGTATTGCCGGGTTCAATGCCATGAAAGCCCTGTCGACACGAAATGACGACCCACAGAAAGCGTCAAGACCATTTGATCGGGATCGTGACGGCTTTGTCATAGGAGAAGGGGGCGGGATCGTCATCATGGAAACACTGGAAAACGCTCTCGAAAGAGGCGCTCACATTTACGCCGAGGTGGCAGGATACGGAATGAGCGGAGATGCTTACCACATCACCTCGCCACCCCCGGACGGCGGGGGGGCTATCAGATGTATCCGTGCCGCTCTTTCCGATGCCGGTCTTTCCTACCGAGACATTGACTATATCAATGCACACGGCACATCGACCCAACTCAATGATCTTTACGAAACAAGGGCGATCAAAGCCGTGTTCAAAGACAAGGCTCACGCTATACCTGTGAGTTCCACCAAATCGATGACCGGACACCTGCTGGGGGCTGCCGGGGGTGTTGAAGCGGTTTTTACGACGCTGGCAATTCATGACGGTATCCTTCCACCTACCATCAACTATGAAAATATTGACGAAGAGTGCGACCTGGATTATGTGCCGAAGGTGGCCAGGAAACAGAAAATTACCACAGCCATGTCGAATTCTTTTGGTTTCGGTGGGACCAATGCCACGTTGATATTCAAGAAGTACCCATCCTGATATAAGCCGAACGTCTACGACGGAGACAAATTCCGGGCACCACAATTTAATTCTCCATCAGACCATTTTCATGGAGTCTGTTTACCCTGATGAGAAGTGATAGGGTAACCTTTTTTTACTTGCGGTAATCGGTGAATATCGATAAAGAATATTTGACGTGTAACGCATAACAGTCACTAAAGACCTCAGACAGTTTCACGATCGCACAGGGATCACCCATCGGCCTCAGAGTGTTGCCTCTTTTTTGTTTATAGGTCTGAAACAAATAAGCGACACAGTCGCGTTAAATAAAATCGTTTCCACGATTTTATGAAAGAAGAAATTTTAATGAAGCAGGAAACAATTATCATCGGCAGTGATCATGCTGCCTACCAGATGAAGGAAACCATCAAATCTTACCTTGAGAACGAGGGCTTTACCGTTGAAGATGCCGGTGCCATGGGGACCGACTCCGTGGATTATCCCGATTTTGGTATCAAGGTGGCATCCACGATATCCTCTGGAAAGTATAAACGGGGTATCCTGATGTGCGGTACCGGTCTCGGTATGTCCATGGTGGCCAATCGTTTTCCAGGCGTCAGGGCGGCACTTTGCGGCGATATTTTTTCTGCGGTCATGAGTCGGCAGCATAACGATGCCAATATCCTTGTTCTGGGGGGACGGGTCATCGGTGACGTGCTGGCCAAAGAGATCGTGAAAGCCTGGCTCAAAACAGAATTTGAGGCGGGGCGACATAAAAATCGTCTGGATAAGTTTGACCGGATTGATTTCACCCGCTGCAGTGGAGAATAGAATAGCAGATGGGATATCATGCCGGTAGTGACCCAAGGGGGAGTATTCGATGGATCATCAAATGATAAGAGATTCGGATCCTGAACTGGCAGCGGTTCTTGAAAAAGAACTGAACCGCCAGCAGTTCAACCTGGAACTCATTGCATCGGAAAATATCGTCAGCCGTTCGGTCATGGCGATACAGGGAAGCGTCCTGACCAACAAGTATGCGGAAGGATATCCCGACAAGCGCTATTATGGTGGCTGCGAGTTCGTAGACCTGGCGGAAGAGCTAGCCATAGAACGCGCCAAAAGACTTTTCCAGGCATCTTATGTCAATGTGCAGCCGCACTCGGGTTCTCAGGCCAACATGGCGGTTTATTTTGCATTGCTGAAGACAGGGGACACCATTCTGGGCATGGACCTGGCGCATGGGGGGCATTTGACGCATGGAAGTCCTGTCAGCTTTTCGGGACGCCTTTTTCATTTTGTTCACTATGGCGTACATCCGGATACAGGCATCATCGACTATGACCACTTGAAGGTGTTGGCTGAACAGCATCAACCGAAAATGATCGTTGCCGGGGCTAGTGCCTATCCCCGCATCATCGACTTCAAGCAATTTTCCGACATTGCAGCCTCCGTCGGTGCGTACCTGATGATGGACATGGCCCACATTGCCGGTCTGGTTGCCGCCGGTGTTCATCCTTCCCCCATTCCCTATGCCGATGTAACGACGTCGACGACCCACAAGACGCTTCGGGGTCCGCGAGGCGGGTTGATTCTCTCGAAAGCGAACTATGGTCACCAACTGAACAAGGAAATATTCCCCGGCATCCAGGGGGGACCGTTGATGCATGTCATCGCGGCAAAGGCCGCGGCTTTCCAGGAGGCTTTGTCGGACGATTTCAAAACAGACCAGATACAGACCGTCAAAAATGCCGGGGCATTGTCCGAACATTTGATGGCAGGCGGTGTCAGTCTCGTGTCCGGCGGTACGGACAATCATATGCTGCTGGCGGATCTGCGCAACATGGGTATCACCGGAAAGGATGCCGAGGCAGCACTTGGTTTGGCGGGGATTACGGTCAATAAGAATACGGTTCCGTTTGACACGCTTGGGCCGGCCATCACCAGCGGTATCCGAATCGGGACGCCGGCTTTAACCACAAGGGGTATGAAAGAGCCGGAGATGGCCCTGATCGCCAAGATGATACTCGACGTGTTCAGAAATATCGATAACAAAGACATCATCCGGAAAGTGAATGGTCAGGCCAGGGAGCTTTGTGCTGCCTTTCCGATTTATGAAAATTAGGGTTGAAGGGGAAACGTTTTAGGTATTAGGTTTTAGGTATTAAGTTTTAGGTTCAGCTAATAGCTGATAGCAACAATGAATGACGCGCGAAGCGCAAATGTCGTCCGAAGGACAAATGACGCACGAAGTGCTAATGACAGTAGTTTAAGGTTGATGACGAACGCGAAACAATTTTATAGTTAAGGGATGATTCTTTATGTCTAACACCGGCGAGCGCCCATCGTGGGAAACCTATTTCATGGAAATCGCTGTCATGGTGGCCAGGCGTTCCACCTGCTTGAGGCGTTCGGTGGGTGCAGTGGTGGTAAAGGACAGGCGGATGCTTTCCACCGGTTATAACGGCGCCCCGACCAACATTCGTCATTGTCGGGAAACCGGGTGTATCAGGGAGCAGTTGAACGTTCCTTCGGGAGAACGACACGAGTTGTGCAGGGGGATTCATGCGGAACAGAATGCCATCATTCAGGCAGCCTTTCATGGGGTTTCCATCCGGGATGCCTCCCTATACTGTACCAACCTGCCTTGTTCCATCTGTGCAAAAATGATTATCAACGCCGGTATTAAAGTCATATATTATTTGTCGGGATATGCAGACACCATGTCCGAAGAGATGCTGACAGAAGCGGGTGTCGGCATTGTAAAACTCGATATCTGAACAAAGGGGAGGACTCATGAAGTGTCCATTTTGTGGCGAGATTGACAACAAAGTCATTGATTCTAGAGTAAGCAAGGATGGTAATGTCATTCGCAGGCGTAGGGAGTGCCTTATGTGCAATCGGCGGTTCACAACTTACGAGCACATAGAGGACATTCCCATCATGATCATCAAAAAGGATGGGAGAAGAGAGGTATTTAATCGCGGCAAGGTACGTTCCGGACTTAAAAAAGCCTGCGAAAAACGCGATATCAGTATGAATCTCATCGAAGAATACGTGGACGAACTCGAGCGGGACCTCAGGGAAACCGGTGAAAAAGAGATCGCGTCATCTGTTCTCGGAGAAAAAATCATGCACATTCTTCATGACGTCGACGATATTGCCTATGTCCGCTTTGCATCGGTGTATCGCGAGTTCAAGGATGTAAACGACTTTGTCGCGGAATTAAAAAACATTCTCAGCAAAAGTAACCCAACAGGTTCGTAGAATACCCGGACCGGGCGCACTCCCGTGCGTATTAATGATCGGCCTCGAAACCAACCCTGAACGATAATGCCATGCAGGATGACGAATACTTCATGAAAAAGGCGCTTGACCTGGCGTCAAAAGGTCAAGGCAAAACATCACCAAACCCCATGGTGGGTGCGGTCATCGTCAAGGATGGCGATATTGTCGGGAAGGGATATCATCTGTCCGCCGGAAAAGCACACGCGGAAGTCAATGCCATCGATGATGCAGGCATCAATGCAGAAAATGCGACTCTCTACGTTACCCTCGAACCCTGCAACCACCACGGTCGAACCCCGCCCTGTACTGATAAAATTCTGGAAGCCGGTATACAACGTCTTGTGGTAGCCATGGAAGATCCCAATCCGGAGGTCAAAGGCGGCGGCATGGTCTATCTGGCTGCCAGGGGCATCACGGTGGTGTCCGGGATTCTGCGGGCAGAAGCCCAAAGGCAGAATGAAGCCTTTGTTAAATTTGTGAAGAAGAAAACGCCTTTTGTGACTCTAAAATGTGCCGCAACGCTGGATGGGCAGATTGCCACCCGGACCGGTGATGCCAAATGGGTTACCGGGGAGGCCTCGAGACAGTATGTACATTGTCTGCGGAACAGGACAGATGCCATCCTGGTGGGTATCGGGACGGTCCGGGAAGATAATCCGCGCCTGACCACACGGTTGCAAAACAAAGAGGGCAAGAACCCCATCAGAATCATTCTCGATACGAATCTCACCATTTCAGAGGAGGCAGATGTTATCCAATCCACGTCTGAGGCTGAAACATGGGTAATATCGGGGAAGCTTCCTGCCGGTGCCATGGCCAAACGGGATCGCCTGGAAAAAGCAGGCGTCCGGTTGATCGAAGCACCGGTTAACCATGGCCGTATCGATCTGCCGCAGTTGATGCGACTATTGGGACGCAATCATATCACCAGCTTGCTCATCGAAGGAGGGGGAGACATTATGGCATCGGCTGTTTCAGCCGGTATTGTGGACAAAATCATGTTTTTTTATGCGCCCAAACTGCTGGGAGGAAATGATGGTGTTCCCATCTGCAGGGGCAAGGGACCGGAGTTGATGAAAGGGGCCTGGCCGGTCACCGGAATAACGGTTCGAAGGTTTGATGACGATATTATGATAGCGGGGTACTTGGGGTCATAATAAATTGATGTCTGTCGGTTGCTTGTCGGGCTAATAATGCATATAATATATGTTTCTGGATTATCTCTAAGAGAGTTGATTCAGATCAAGGAGTCAAGGCGTCTACAGATAAGTCTTTATTTTCAGGCTGTAGGCTATAGAATGTCAGGCATTTAGTCGCCAGGTTAATAAGACGCAGGGTTTATGTTTACAGGCATTATCGAAGGGTTAGGCAGTGTTGTGGGAATTCGTCCGTCCGGGCTTGGCAGACGTTTGACCGTTAACGCTGATTTCGACCTGGGTGACACCAAGATAGGAGACAGTCTCTCAGTCAATGGTGCCTGTCTGACGGCTGTCACCGTTGAAGCCCGGCGGTTTCAGGCAGACGTATCTCCTGAAACACTCGACAAGACAACATTTCAAAAAACAAATGTCGGAGAACGTGTCAACATCGAGCGGGCGCTGATGTTAACCGGCAGGCTCGACGGGCATCTGGTATCGGGCCATGTGGATTGTATCGGGACGATCAAGGACAGGAAACCGGTTGGAAATGCAACGATCATCACCATCGAGGTTCCGCCGTCCCTGAGCCCCTATATTATCGAAAAAGGTTCCATTGCGGTGGACGGCATCAGCCTTACCGTCAACCACTGCGCCCATACACGTTTCGATGTCAGCATTATTCCGCACACCGGCATGTTGACCACCATTGGCCATAAAAAGGTTGCTGAACGGGTTAACATCGAAACCGACATGATCGGCAAATACGTGGAGCGTTTCTTGTCTCACTATCACAATCAAAACAATTCAAAGGAAACCAGCGGATCTTCCATCGGTATGGATCTTCTGGCAAAGACGGGTTTCCTTAATCCGGGATCATAGGAGTTTAGAATGCCCCATTTGAGTATTGAAGAAGCCATTGAAAAGATTAAGGCCGGCGGGATGGTTATTCTCGTGGATGACGAAGACAGGGAGAATGAAGGTGATCTCTGTATGGCCGCCGAGGCCGTGACACCCGAGGCCATCAATTTTATGGCCAGATTCGGCAGGGGATTGATTTGTCTCCCCATGACGAGCGAAAAGTGTGACGCTCTCAACCTGCCATTGATGGTCAATGAAAACACATCGCGTTTTCAAACCGGTTTTACTGTTTCCATCGAAGCCAAAAGCGGCGTCACAACGGGGATTTCGGCGGCAGATCGTGCCACGACCATCCTTACGGCGGTGGCGGATCACGCAAAACCGATTGATTTGGCGCGACCAGGGCATATTTTTCCACTGAGAGCAAGAGATGGCGGTGTTATGGTCAGGGTCGGTCAGACAGAAGGCTCCGTGGATCTGGCCCGTTTGGCCGGTTTGAAACCAGCGGCGGTGATTTGTGAAATCATGGACGACGATGGTACCATGGCCCGCATGCCGGCCCTTGAAAAGTTCAGTGAATTACACGAGATCGGTATCTGCACCGTAGCGGATCTTGTGGCGTACCGGACGCGTACAGAATGTTTTGTAAGAATGGCGGTCCAGACGAGCATCCCGACAGCCTTTGGGGGTGATTTCAACATCCTGGCCTTTGAAAACGATATTGACGACCTGACCCATATCGCACTGGTAAAAGGCACCATCGATCCGGAACAACCTGTTTTGGTTCGGGTTCACTCCGAGTGCATGACCGGAGATATTTTCGGATCCATGCGATGCGATTGCGCCGATCAGCTTCACATGGCCATGGCGATGATAGAGGCGGAAGGAACCGGCGTCGTCGTCTATATGCGGCAGGAAGGCAGGGGCATTGGACTTGTCAACAAATTGAAGGCGTATGAGCTCCAGCAAAACCACGGATTCGATACCGTCGAAGCCAACCATGAACTGGGCTTCGAGGACGATCTCAGGGAATATGGCATCGGGGCGCAAATCCTGGTATCGCTTGGTGTGAAAAAGATGCGTCTTTTGACCAATAATCCCAAAAAAATGGTCGGTCTCGAGGGATATGGTCTCAGCGTCACCGAACAGATCCCCATCGAGGTCAAACCCAACCAGTACAACAAGGGCTACCTTGAATGCAAAAAGTTAAAAATGGGACATAATTTGAGCATGTGTGAGTCTTAAACTCAACCCGGACAAGCCTGTCGGATCAAGCGAGAAACTTGGGTTGCCGTGGAAAAGAAATCGCTTTCATCACGAAAACACGAAAAAGCAAAAACACGAAAAAGACCATAGAAAATTTCGTGCTTTTTAAATTTCGTGTTTTCGTGATAGTTTTTATTTTTTTGTTGAAGACAAGAAACTATCAACCTGGAGGAGAAGGATGCCAAAAATTGTTGAAGCCAATCTAATTGCAGAGGGGAAAAAGTTTGCTGTTGTGGTGAGTCGCTTCAACGACTTCATCACAGAGCGACTCGTCGGTGGTGCCGTGGATGCGCTGGTGAGATGTGGCACCAATGATGACGATATCGATATCGTAAAGGTGCCGGGCGCATTTGAGATTCCTTTGATCGCTAAAAAGATGGCGCAGAAAAAGAAATATGATGCGGTTATCTGCCTGGGCGCGGTTATCAGGGGATCGACACCCCATTTTGATTATGTAAGCGCGGAGGTCTCCAAGGGCATCGCCGTCGTCAGTATAGAATCGGAAATTCCGGTAATATTCGGTATCATTACAACCGATACCCTTGAGCAGGCCATTGAGCGTGCGGGTGCAAAAGCCGGCAACAAGGGTTTCAACGCGGCCATGGCGGCCGTGGAGATGGCCAATCTTATAGAGGCCGTCGGTTAAGTATTATGAAGGGGAATCGGCGAAAATCAAGAGAGCATGCTATGCAGGCTCTCTTTTACCTGGATATGATTCGGGATGAATCCGTGGAAAGCCTGGATATTTTTTACGATAACTTTTCGCCCTCCAAACAAGCCATTCCTTTTTTCCGAAAGCTGGTTGAGGGAGTGAGACAATCGAAACCCGATATCGACTCGATCATAGAGCGTTTTTCCAGCAACTGGAAACTTCATCGCATGCCGCATGTCGACAGAAATATACTGCGGATAGCGGTGTTTGAAATGCTGTACTGTGAGGATATCCCCATCAAGGTCTCCATTAATGAGGCCATCGATATCGGAAAAAAGTATGGTACCCACGAATCCGGACCGTTCATCAACGGTATCCTGGATTCTCTTCGAATCTCCATTGAAAAAGGTGACCTGAAAATGAAAACGGGTGATGATAAAGATTCACTGGAACGGCGATGCCCGCGGCTTGGCGGACCGGTTCCCTTCAAATACTGCCGGACCATCGGAGAAGGTGGTATGCCGTGTTTCAAGATCATGGATTGCTGGTGGGAGACATTCGATATTCGGACCTACTTGGAAAACACCCTGCCCGAAGCGGCATTCAAATCAATTTTAGAGGCCAAGCCACCGGACAAGATCGCGAGCATTCTGGATCTGATCGAACAGGCGAAGCAAAGACAGTAGTTCGCTTTGCTCACAGTTGGAATAGAGAAATAATGGAAGGATGGAATAATGGGTTTGTGGAAACGGTATCAATGACTGTGTGTCGAGGACCCATATTCCAATGTTCCAGTATTCCATTCTTCCAGCCGTATTTTTAATAGAAAAATAAAGATGTGAAAATAGGAGGTTGCATTGATCATCAAGGACCTGACTGTCGGGCCAATAATGGCAAACTGTTATATCGTGGGCTGCGAAGAAACCAAGGCAGCCGCGGTAATCGATCCCGGAGATGAAGCCGACAGGATTTTAATGGTTTTGGCGGAGTCCGGGCTGACCGTAAAAACCATTATCAATACCCATGGTCATTTTGATCATGTGAGTGCCAACCAGCGCATGAAAGAGGTGACCGGGGCTGAACTGTTGATTCATTCACTCGATGCTCCCATGCTGTCTCAACTGTCGGCAACGGCTGCAGCGTGGGGGATGTCTTCCGATGATTCACCACCCCCGGACCGCACAATTGCCGATGGTGATGTGGTACAGGTGGGCAATATCACTTTAACGGTGATTCATACCCCCGGGCACACCCCCGGCGGTATTTCCCTCCATTCAGACGGTGCCGTCTTTGTCGGGGACACGCTTTTTGCGGGATCCATTGGAAGAACAGATTTTCCAGGGGGTGATTTCGATGTGCTAAAGGCGAGTATTCAGAAGAAGCTGTTTACGCTCGATGATGATGTCACGGTTTACCCGGGGCACATGGGACTCACGACCATCGGCCGGGAAAAGCGCACCAATCCGTTTGTGGGGCTCTAGTCCATTTTTGACAACGCCTTCAAGGGGACGTCTTGAGACCTCCCGTTCCACGGGTGGAGACTCAGTATACACCATACTCTTGAATGGCCTGCACAACCGCCCTGACATTTTCCGGCGGTGTTGTGGCACCCAGATTGCACAGGTAGAGAGCCAGTCTTCCGCCCTTACCGCCAACTTCGATATACTGCCGCACCCGGTCCCTGATGTCTCCAGGTTTTCCTTGAGCCAGGAATGCTGCACCCACACCCAGGACCAGAGGCACACCGCGCTTATTTGCATACGTTTTATAAAATGAGGGTCCCAGCAGTTCCACATCCGGATCCTGCCCTTCCACAAATCCAGGGCATGCGTTCAACTTTAAATCGAGCAGCTCTACCGGGTTCTTCAAGAACGACTCACCCACCCAGTTGGGCACATATACCCCGGGGCCGCATTGCTCTTGAAGCTGTTTGACATAGGGAAGAATCCAATGCTCTATAATTTCGAGGTTCACGATGGGTATGGATGCAAATGCGTCGTTGCCACAAATTCCTGTAGCCTCCGGCCATGTTTTTTTTAACTGCAATATCCAGGGCACCAGGACATCCTCAGTTAAACGATCAAAAAGCTCCTTTGCGAATTCGGGATCTACATACATGTCCATCAACAGTTGTTCAATGCCCCTGATATTTGCCGCAAGGCTGAAGGGCGCACAGAAGCTAGGTGATCCTTCCACACATCCAGTCATTTCCTGGAACAGTCGATTCATCTCGAGCACTATAGGGAATCTGCCATCTTTTTCGAAATCCGGTGTACGTATTTTTTTTAAATCGCTTTTATCCCGGATCAAGGGTTTTGTGCGATCAACATCAGGCATGCCCATGTCCGAGTATATAATCGCCTGCCCCAGCGCCTCGGCTTCAATATTGTACACATCATAATCTAGTACGGCCACATCGATGCCATATGCCTCCATGGTGTCCAGGGATCCTTTTATAAAAAGTTCGGGTGTCGCATAAAATTTCTTCGGTGAGACGTTCAGTTCATTCAATGCGAACTCGTGTATTTGAGCATAAACCGGTACCCTGTCGGGAATTCCCCTCATGGCTGCACTGTAGCGCCGTGATCCTTCCTGAAAAATAGATGCACTCATTAGAATTCACTCTCATTACTTAGATTCGTGAAATTTCCGGGCTAAGGGTTCGCGCAAAGATGGGCTGAAGCTGAGATGCCAAAATGTGAAGTTATTGTTTGCGCGATCCCTAAGCCACCCCCTGCTCTTTTTCGGCTTCGTGTACAATCTCTCGAATATCCTGGCGCACGCTGTCAGAGAGCGGCGGTGGCTCATACGTTTCCAGGATATCGATCATCTTATCGTGCGCACGCTGGTAGAGGTCTGTGCTGCCGTCCGCCTCCCAGTCTTCACGCATGCGCCGGTCCATCAGATCGGCCCGGGACTGGGATGCCATATGCTTATACGTTGATTCGTGGGATAAATAGTCTTTTCCAATGCCCATTTCCTTGATGATGTCCACCGCCAGGGTCTTGTCGTTGACGGGTATTCCTTTTAGGGTGTATTTAATCATCTCTGCAATTTCATTGTCGATGACCAGTTGTGCTAAATCAAAGGTGATTCCCATTTCGAGCATTCCCAGGCCGTATATGACGTTGGCTCCTGCCAGCGCCGGTAAAATGCCTGTAATGGTCTTTTCGTGTCCCGACTGGGCATCCACCACCTTGCTGTCGCCCTACCCACCGGCCACAAAACACGGCAAGCTGTAATAGCGCGCCAGCCTGGCGACCGCGGCGCTGATCATGCCGGTTTCCGGCGATCCAACGGTAGCCGTTGCACGACGCAGGTCCAGCGGGCAGGTGGAACTGCCATACATAAAGGGAGAACCCTTTTGGCACAGCTGGTTCAGCACCAGGCTGGAAAGCACCTCGCAGTTCTGCACAACCAGGGTTCCTGCAAGGTGGACCGGTCCCGACCCCCCGGACATGGCCATGCCGATCACGTTCATACCCAGACCATGCTTTGCCGCGCCCATGATGATCTCACAGTGGTGATCCGTCAGCTTCAGCGGGCTGATGGGGCATGTGGAAAACGATAGCAGCGGCCGCTCTCTCAGTTTCTCTTTGCTGCCGGTAATTGCCACGCATATGTCAACAATTTTCTCCAGCTGAAACTTGTTGACCGGGCCCAGCCAGTGATGTTTGGTGGTATTGGTCAGGGAGGCTTCTGCATTGTGGATCGCTTGTACCTCCGGCGGTTTATCGTGTGAACACATGGCGCGTTCATAGGTTTCCACATTTTCCAGATAATCGATGAGGCGTGATGCCTTTTCGATGTCTGCCTTGGTGGTGTCCCGATGTTCTCCTGTATAGGGGTCGACAAACATGATCCCTTCACCGAAATTGGTGAACGTCACCCGGTTGTCCTCCAGCACGACGTCGCTGTCGGGAGTCCGTCCATAGGCAATAAATGTGGCCGGTGCAGACCGGATAGCATCCTCCACGACAAAATGAGGAATTTTCACGGTTTTGCTTTTGGCATCCACCGTACAGCCCGCCCCATGGAATATTTCAAGGGCTTTTTCATTCTCCACGAATACACCGGTCGTATTTAATATTTCCAGTGTCGCCAGATGAATCTCGTGAAGCTCGTCATCGGTCATGAGATTGAGACTGAACCCGCTGTTGCGATTGATACCGGCTTTTGGTCTGCGTTTCATAGGGCCCTCCTTAATTCCGTCATTTAAAACCTGGTCCTTTGGGCCAGGTCAGAGATATTTGGCTATGCCGATGTTGGTAGTTACTTAAATCCGAAGCAAGAAATTCGAAATCCTAAACGGTTCGACAGGCTCACCGCCCTGAGCAACGTCGAAGGGCAATACAGAATGATCCAAATTCGAATGATCAAAATAATACCTTGGAGATAGAAGTTCAAGCTATGTTTATATCATTTGAGCATTTGATATTTGGATTTGTTTCGTATTTCGATATTTGTATTTAGAATTTTCACACGCTGAAAGTGCATAACGTTAACTCTTATAGGGTTGAATCAGTGCCGGGCCCTTTGGACCCGGGTATCTACTGATGCTTTCTTCTTTTTGTCAATTCCATCTCGTACGCGTCGACAATCTCTTTCATGGTTTCGGACGCATTGCCCGGTAGGGGATACGGTTCATGATTCTCAAGGATCTCGATGGCCTTTGCATATGCGCGCTCCCGGATACTTTTACCTTGCGTCACATCCATCCAGTCATCCCGTGAGCGTCGGTCGAACAGGTTGGCCCGGGATTGGCTTCTCATGTTGCGCAGACTGTGCTCGTGGGAAATATAGGCACCGCCGGGACCGACATCGTGTATGACGTCCATGGAGAGGGTCTCATCGTTGACGGCAACGCCCCCAAGCGCGATATGAATCATCTCCATCATTTCCGCATCCATGATTAGTTTGGCATAGTCCATGGTCAGTCCCTGTTCCAGGACGCCCGATCCGAAGATGATATTGCCGCCGGAAAGTGCGCTCAAGGTCGCACTCAGGGTAAACTCGTAACCGGATTGGATATCCGGCTCCTTGCTGTCCGATGCGCCGCCGCCCACCCATCCGGGCAGCCGGTAGTACTGGGCCATTTTGGCAAGCGATGCGTTGATCATACCATACTCCGGAGATCCTATGGCAGAGGTGCCGAATCTCAAATCCAGAATGGTGCTGGTGCTGCCATAGGTGCAGGGCATGCCCTTTTTTATCAACTGGGCCAGGACAATGGTGCTCAAAACCTCTGCGTTGTGAGTCACCAGTGTACCGGCCAGCGATGCAGAGGCTGTACCCCCGGACAGCGCCATCGGGAGGATCAAGATCCCCAGGCCCTGCGCAGCGCACTCCATAATCACATCACAGGTGCTTTCCCCCAGGGTGAGCGGGCTGATGGGGCAGACACTCGCTGTAAATATGGGTCGTTTTTCAAAGACCCCCCGGCCTCCTACACTTGCCGAGGCAAGATCGACCATCACCTGCAGGTTTCTCACCGAATCGGCGCCTATAAAGATATGTTTTCCCGTGTTGTTGATTATCGCATCCAGATTGTGAACCGACTGTGCCTGTTCCATGACATCTGTCGAGTTCACCGCACGTACGGCCACACTGATCTCGTCCAGGGCATCGCACACCCTGATCAGGTTGCCGCAATCTTGTTTTGTTGCTCGCCGGAGCTCACGGGTATGGGGGTCTATGATGTTGATACACCCGCCGAAGGTGGTAAAGCCAACCCGATTGGGTTCCACGATATAATCGTCGACAGGGTTCCTGGCATCGTATACCAGGGTGTGCGGGGCAGTGTATGCAGAATCTTCCACCAGGAAAGAGGGTATTCTCACGATCCCGAAACCCTCATGCCTCTCCACCTTGGCGCCGCCACCATGAAAAACTTCGAGTGCTTTCTCGCTCATCACTTTTATGCCACTGTCCTGGAGAATCTGCAGAGTTGCATAGTGGATCGAATCTAGCTCGTCCCGTGAAAATGAATTGAGCCCCAGGCCTGATGATGAACTGATTCCGCTTCTGAAACGTCTTTTCATGACACCTCCCATCACTAAAGATAGTATTTGGTAGTTGTGTCTGATATGTTGTATGTCTTCAAAAGATTCTGATAGAATCAAGCACAAAATAGAAAAGAGATTTTCAGGACCCAATACATTTTATGGGTGGTATAAGCAACCATTTATGTTTCAATTTAAAAATTTATTTTGTTGGTTGTGATACAAATTAGAGCAATTACCGTTATACTCAGGCAGTTCATAAAAGGAGGGCACAAATGGGAAAAATAATGACCCGAATGGGGGATGGGGTACGCGTTGAAATGACTGAGGATGAAATCCGGAGGGATTTGGAAGCCGGCAGCCAAGATGCGGCCGAACGTGCGAATGTACCGACCTTGATCGATGATGAGATAAAATACCTGATGGATCTTTTTCGATCCAAAGACCGTGTGGTAGGGGTTGAAGTGGGCAAGGAAGTCTGTCTTAGTTATGACAACATGACGTCTAAAATCAAACGGGCCCATATCCCCATCAGCAAAATACAGCAGTTACTATTATTCGAGAGAGGACTGGGTGCCGATACACTGGAACTGACCCATATTGATTACAGTTTTAAGCAATGCAAACACGTAGTGCAGTATGAAAAACCAAACATGGAACAGGCGGTACTGCAAACCATTGCTCCGATTTTCTACGGTGCCATGCCGAACCTCGGTCTGTACAGTGTGCCCGATGGACCGGTGGTCAACCCTGGTGATCTGCTGCCTCAAGGTAAGATTACCGAAGCCCAGCAAGCCTATGAAGAAATGGCGGAATACGCCATCAAGGACATGGTCTACGTTGGCAGTGAACTTTACGAAAAAGCAGGTGCGGACGGTATAAATTTCGATACAACCGCAGCTTCCGGAGATGCTGAATTTTATGCGACCTTAAAGGCTGTTGAAATTCTGCATGAAAAATATCCCGATATGGGCATAGAAATGGGAATGTCCGGTGAGTTTATATTGGGCATGCACGGGGATTTGACATATGACGGTGTGCGTCTGGCCGGACTTTTCCCTCAGGACCAGGTTAAGTTGGCGCAAAAGGCAGGGGTGACGATTTTCGGTCCTGCCATCAATATTCTCACTAACGACTCGCTTCCGTTTAACCTGGCGCGTTCACTGGTTTTTACCAAAGCCTGCTCTGAGGCCTCGGAGATTCCGATTCATGCAAACCTGGGCATGGGTGTCGGCGGTGTCCCTCTAACCCTCACGCCCCCTTTGGATGCCCTGTCACGGGCGTCGAAAGCCCATGTCGAAATTTGTCGTTTAGACGGGTTGTAGGTGGGTGTCGGTGACCCACTGGGGATGCATGCTGCACATGCAGTTGTCTCGGGAATGGGCGGATTACGAACTGCCGGAGATCTGGTAGCGCGTATGCAACTGAACCGGGGTATGCGAATCGATGCAGCCAAACAATACGTGGCCGACAAACTGGGTGTCACGGTTGCCGATCTGGCGGACACGGTTGTCATGAACGAAGTCCGGGAGGATCTGGATATCGGTCGTGTCAATGAAACGCCTGATGTTGCCAAGGGAATCGATGCCAAATTCAGAATAGCGGAACGTCTTGACCTGGAAATCAATTGCGTCAATATGTTCATGAAAAGAGTGGGTATTGAGTCCTACCACTCATTTAAGTAGAACCCATATAACATCAGGAGTGATCGATGAATCAACAATTTCCCACCCAGGCACAAATTGTCATTGTCGGCGGCGGTATTGTGGGGTGCAGTACGGCCTATCACCTCACGAAAATCGGATATACCGATGTCGTCCTGCTGGAGCGCAAAGAGCTCGGTTCGGGAACTACCTGGGCTGCAGCAGGTCTTGTGGCCCAGCTGCGTCAGAATCGGGAGATGACCAATCTTGCCAAATATGCCACTGAACTCTACCCTGCCCTTGAAGCGGAGACCGGGTTTGCCACCGGATATGTCAAAACCGGGGCGCTGGGCGTCTGCCAAACCGAAGATCGGCGGCGGGAGTGGCTTCGAGGGGCGGCAATGGCCGGTGCTTTCGGAATCGAAATGGTCGAAATCAGTTTGAAGGAAGCCGAAGATCTTGTTCCCGGCATGAGCACCAAGGATCTTGTCTCGGTGTTTTATCTTCCCGGTGATGGTCATACAAACCCTCTGGACACCACGCAATCACTGATCAAGGGTGCCAAAATGAAGGGTGTCAAAGTGTTTGAACAAACACGGGTCACCGGAATAAACGTGAAAAATGGGGCTGTTTGCGGCGTCAGTACTGAATCTGGTGACATAGCCTGTGAATATGTGATCAATTGTGCCGGGATGTGGGGCAGGGAGGTCGGGAAAATGGCCAATGTCAGTGTTCCCCTGTTTGCGGCCGAACACATGCATGCCATAACCAAACCCATAGATGGCATCAAGAAGATTTTTCCCACGGTGCGTGATTTCGATGGACGGACCTATTTTAAGTGTGAAAACGGTGGGATCCTTTTGGGTGGCTTCGAGGCTGTTTCCAAACCATGGGGGATGAAAGGCATTCCTGAAAAATATATGTACACTGAACTGCAAGAAGACTGGGATCAGTTTGAGGTGTTCATGGACTGCGGGCTGAAGCGCTTTCCAGACCTGGAAACCGCCCAGGTCCGGCACCTGTCGGTTGTACCTGAAAGTTTTACGCCGGACAATGCTTTCATGGTGGGAGAGGCTCCCGGCATCAAGAATTTTTTTGTGGGCTGCGGTATGAATTCGGTTGGCATCGCCAGTGCCGCCGGTGTCGGCCGTGCGCTGTCACAGTGGATCGATCAGGGGTATCCGGAAGAGACTTTGTGGCCTGTGGATATCCGACGCTACTTCAGCTGGCAGCAGAATTCCAGTTATCTGTACGATCGAATTGTTGAATCCGTGGGGATTCTCTACGAACATCACTACCCCAACCGCCAGCGCACATCCGCACGACCTGTTATCTGTTCACCCGTACACGACCGGCTCGCTGGCAGAGGTGCCTGTTTCAGTATGCTTGCAGGCTGGGAGCGGGCAGACTGGTTTGCCCCCCAAGGGGTCGACCCCGTTCATGAGTATAATTGGGGTAGAGCCAACTGGTTTCAGTATCAGGGCCAAGAACATATGGCTGTTCGAGATGGTGTGGGTATGTACGATTTAACCTCCATGCACAAATATCTTGTTCAGGGGCCGGATGCGGAAAAGGTTTTGCAGCGATTATGTGCCAACGATGTCGCGGTACCCGTCGGCAGCGTCGTTTATACACCGGTTCTCAATGAACACGGCGGTTTTGAGTCCGATCTCACCGTAACCCGATTTTGTGATGATTCCTTTTTTATTGTAACCGCATTGGGTACGGGTGTGCGTGATTTTGATTACATCCAGCGTCGTATTCCTGCCGAGGCCCGGGCCACGATCACCGACGTGACCCATGGCTATGCAATGCTGGCGGTAATGGGGCCGCAGTCCCGCAACCTGTTGTCAAAACTGACGGATACCGATCTTTCCAACGAGGCATTTCCCTTCCGAACTGCCAAAGAAATTGATCTAGGATATGCCCGGCCCTGGGCCTTCAGAATTTCCTACGTCGGTGAGTTAGGATGGGAACTCTACATCCCCTCGGGATTTGCAACCGCCGTGTTTGATGCTCTTATGGAGGCTGGTAATGAATTCGACATCCGGTTGGTGGGGATGCAGGCTGTAAACTCCCTGCGGGTGGAAGCCGGCCTGCGACACTGGGAATCCGATATCGGACCGGAGGATACGCCTTTCGAAGCCGGACTCGGCTTCGGTGTCAGGTTGGACAAAGAAGATTTCATGGGCCGGGAGGCTCTTGTTCAACAGGAAAAAGTGGGATTGAGCCGTAAATTGGTCATGTTCACGTTGGATGACCCGGAACCGCTTCTGTTTCAGAATGAACCGATCTATCGCAACGGCAAACAGGTATCACAGATCACTTCCGGAGCTTATGGATTTAAGCTCGGAAATGCTGTCGGCTTCGGATACCTGAGCAATCATGACGGCATTTCCGATAAATGGATCCTTGACGGACAATATGAGATAATGGTTGAAGGTAGGAAAACTCCGGCCAAGGTGCATCTGAGATCGCCCTATGATCCGAATAATGAACGTCCGAAGATGTAAAGCATAGTGAGAATCCTATGAGAATTATTTATTGCTTGGTTTTGGTTCCGGTTTAATATACAGGGCACAAAGGGTATCCTGAAAAGAAGCCGTGCGCCTGTTGCGGCAACAACCCAACGCATGCTGACGAAAGGGATGAAAATGCAGATCGAAAGAACCGGTGTGTCTGTTTTTAACGGCCTGGGATTGAATTTTCTGGCCCATGACGATTTGGAAACCATTCATCATGGCGCCTGCCATATTATCAAACACACCGGTGTTCTGGTGGAGCTTGAAGAAGCGGCCGATCGTTTTCAAAGTGCCGGAGCTTCCGTGGCACGGTTAGGGGAAAACTGGATCGTTAAAATCCCCGAGTGGCTGGTGACCGAAAGTCTCTCAAGCACACCCAAAAGCGTCACTTATTATGCACGGGATCCGGAAAAGGATTTCCTGTTGGATAACAACCGTGTCGGCTTCAGTACCTTTGGAGAACAGGTCAATATCATCGATCCAATTACCCGCGAATATCGTAATTCCACAAAACAGGACTGCTGCAAGGTCTACCGCCTTATCGACGCACTCGATGGGCTGACCTTCTGCCAGCGGACCATCTGCCCGGGCGATCAACTGCCCGCCGCCCAGGCAGTCCACAATTTCCATGCCATGATTAGCCACAACAGCAAGCACATCACCATTGGCATGGCCAACAGTCCCAGCGTGGAAGTCATTGTAAAAATGGCGGCAGCGGCGGTCGGCGGTATTGACAAACTGCGTGAAAGACCCATTTGTACCTGCTCCTGCTGTGTCACCAGTCCCCTGACCCTGTCCGTTCAGTTCTGTGAAACCCTCATGGCCGCCGTGGAGGCGGGCATCAATGTAGACATCATGAGCATGGCCCTGGCCGGCGGTACCGGTCCTGTCACCCTTGCGGGCACCATCGTCCAGACCGTGGCCGAGCACCTGTGCGGTCTGGTTCTGGCTCAGATCACCCGAAAAGGGGTAAACGTCACATTTGGCTCATGCAGCACCATTATGGATCTGAAAACCGGCCTGGCATCAACGGGGGCACCTGAATGGGGTCTTGTGGGCGCTGCCATTGCACAGATGAGCAACTATTACCACATTCCCTGCCGTGTGGGCTCGGGGGTCAGCGATTCCAAGATTCCCGACGCACAAGCCGCCTACCAGTTCACTCTGAACGTTCTGCCTTTGTCGCTCGCCGGTGCAAATATGATTTTTGGTGCCGGCGGCATCGACAGCGGGCTTGCTTTTGACTACGCCAAACTGATCATGGACCATGAATGCATCTGTAATATCAGGAAAATGCTGGAAGGCGTGCGCGTGGACAATGAAACCATGGCCCTGGATCTTATCCATGAAATCGGCCCCGGCGGCACGTTTCTCACCCACCGCCACACCTTTGAGAGGACCAGAACCCAATCGACTGCCCAGATGTTTGACCGGAACACCCGGGAGGTATGGATGGACACCACCGCCGGAAAAGATCTCACCGAAAGGGCCTATGGAAAAGCCTTGGAGATTCTGGAAAGCCATCAGCCCCCGACCCTGCCTGACGGCGCCGCAGAAAACATTAACGGTCTGCTGGATGAATTTGAATCCCGATTAAAGGTTGACAAGCCACGGGGTTAGCGAGTGCTGTTGCGGCTCAAACAGCGAAAATCGCCATCGGATCACCCATTTCGCTCCTAAAATGTGAAACTCGAAAGTTGAGTTATTAATCGGCGTAAGGGCAAAACTAAACAGGCCGAACACAAAATGTGTCGGCCTGTTCAATCAAGATTTAAAACATTATTTTATTTGAACCACCATCGTTCGCCATTTCTCATGCCATCCAGAGCCATGTGCCCTGAGATAGGTCCATGTGCCAGCTTACCTGAACTGGCTTCAACCATCTGGTTGAACATGGGAACAACAGTGCCGCTGTCATTTCTACATATTTCCTGCATATCCTCATACAGCTTTCTGCGTTTCGTTTCATCCAGCTCTGCTCTTGCGCTTATCAGCAGTTTATTAAAACGAGCATTTTTCCAGTGGGTATCATTCCAGGGGGCTCCATCTGAGTATGCCACCGAGAACATCATGTCTTCAATGGGACGTCCGCCCCAGTAGCACATGCACCACTCTTTTTTCATCCAGACATTGCTCCAGTACCCGTCATCGGGCTCCCGGACAACATTTATGTTGATACCTGCTTTTTTTGCCTGTTCCTTCATGATGACGGCAGCGTCCACTGCCCCGGCAAATGCGGCATCGGCAGCATGCAGATTAAAGACATGGTCAAGCATGCCTGCTTTTGTCATATAGAATTTTGCCTTGTCCGGGTCATATTTTCTTTGCTCAAGATTTTTCGCATGATATTTATTTACAGGTGCAATGGGATGATCATTGCCGGGTTCGCCATAACCGCGCAGTATTTGTTTCACTAATTCCTCACGGTCAACAGCAAGCTTTAATGCCGTGCGAACATTGTTGTCATTGTAGGGTTGTTTATCTACAAGCATGGGGATGGTGTAGTGCGCTGTTCCCGTTACTGCTGAGACATTTATACCCGGCATCTTTTTCATGAGATGGACTGTTTTAAGTTCAACACGATCCATGTAGTTTATCTGGCCGGTCTTTAATGCATTTGTTCTGGCATTGGTATCAACAATAGACAGGGTTTCGATCTCGTCAAAATGGGCTCTGCCCTCTTTCCAGTAATTGGGATTGCGTTTTGAAAAAGCTCTGACACCCGGTTCCCAGGCCTCCAGGATATACCCCCCGGTACCTATGCCTTTTTCCCATTCCTGGCCTTTTGTTCCGGCGGGACAAATGGTTAAGTGATAGTCACCCAGGATAAACGGAAAATCGGCACTGCCTCCGGAAAGCTCAAAAATAACTTCATGTTTTCCGTCAGCTTTAATATTTTCAATACTTTTTAAATATCCTTTAGCGGCAGATTTGGAGTCTTCGCCCAAATGATGGTTTATGGAAAAGATCACATCCTCTGCCGTCATGGTTTTGCCATTGTGAAATTCTATGCCCTTGCGCAGTTTAAACGTCCACACTTTTGCGTCAGGAGTTGATCCCCAGGACTCAGCAAGTTCCGGGATGGCATTGAAATTGTGATCGATTTCCACAAGACAGTTTCTTATCTGCCAGTTGAGGTTCTGGTTCATGTTGGAAGTCAGTGTCCCAGGGTCCATGGAATCCGTGGTTGACCCGCCGGTAATTCCAATAATAAAACGTCCTCCTTTTTTGGGGACGGCAGCGCGGGCTGTGCCTGCGAGCAGAGCTGGAGAAACAGTCACTGCAAGACCAAGCGCTGAAACCTGGGCCATAAACTGCCTTCTACTGATTTTGTTTTGGTCAAACATTTTGGTTAATTTTGATAGTTCTGACATGTTGATCTCCTTTTCTATTGGTAATTAATAAAAGTCGAAACACGTTCATTCAATCAGAAGTGTGAAAATACCTTCAGCTATGAGTTGATCCATAGCAGATGTTACAAAGTAGGGGCTTACTTTTTTCAAAAGTAAGCATGTCAAAATGTTGCTTGCACGTCAATACTTATTTAATACAGCATGTTGTCCTGATAGAAAAAAACTTCTTTAATCATCGGCCTTGATAAACGCGTAAATCTGTTTGTCGCGTGCCGAAAGGGATTCCCCTCGTTCATATAGCTTGTCGAGAAAATAGTGATAAAAGTCATGACGAAGGCTATCCCGATTCGCAATCACGAACCAGTGGTTTCGGGTCCAGATGAAGGGAGAACGGTTAACATTGTCTGTTTCGAATATGCCGGCGATTGCTTCAGATTTATCGGCGATGATATCTATTGATTCACCTCCGAGCCTGTTCTTAAGATGCTCAACATCAGGATGATATACTTGAATATCGTAAACAGACGCCATCGTACCCATGGATATAAAGCGGATAACGACTCCCCGGTGGATTGCCATATCAATGCTTTTCCTCAAGCGCTTCCATGTTTCCGGGAAAAGGCGTAAGTAGAGTTCCTGGGTGGCGGAGTTGATGATATCCATTGCTTTTGTAATGACTTCATCCACGCCATTGAGGGTAAACAGGTACTCAAAACCGGACTGCTCAACCATTGCATCAAGCTGGTCATCCAGAATTTTAAGATTTGAATCGAATTGGCTCCGAAGACGTTTTTTTAATTCCTCAAAAGGCAATGGTACATACAGTCCCTTCTCGATCTCAAAAACAAGCTTCTTTTTTGCGAGCCCGCGAAGAACATCATAAATTCTTGACCTGGCGATACCTGAAAGCATGCTCAATTGGGAACCATTCGATGGATGTTTTGCAAGCAAAGCCAAGTAGCATGATGATTCATATTTTGAAAAAGCGAAATCCCTTAAAATAGACGCAATATCCATCCATCATTCCTTGAATTCGATAAAATCGTTTTACGCTTCTATTGTTGCTATTTTGGTGGCAACATTGACTCGGCACCACCAATTCACTTGTCGATCCGGAAACGATACATAAAAATGAGAATTGTGTCAAATATCTCTGAACCGAACCATGAACAACACTTGACAATCCACCGTATCCATGCAATAGTTGCTACCAAGATAGCAACTAAAATGGTGGAGGGACTGTCATGCTGAACATGCCGACGGAAATATTCGATACCCCTGTTCGT
>QMMS01000014.1 GCA_003647375.1 Deltaproteobacteria bacterium | reverse complement strand
TATTTTTTAATTCGATGCCACAGACTGCGCTCCTTAATGCTTAGAAGGACGGCTGCCTTCTTCTGGACCCCCCCCGTCTGGGTCAATGCCTCGATGATAATTCCTTTTTCAAGCTCATGGATACGGTGATCCAGATCCATGGCCTTTGGCAGGGTGTCTATCTTTTTGGGTATCGATTTGCCAAAAACGTTGATGAGGGCCGACGGCAGGTGCTTGGGTTTGATGACGGACTCGGCGGTGATTGTAGCGGCCTCCACGGCATTTTTAAGCTCACGCACATTCCCCGGCCAGTTATAGGCAATTAAAAGCTGCATGGTTTCCGGCGTTACCGTAAGCAGTTGATCATGTTGCCGGAGAAACCTATCGACGAGCAGTGGAATATCTTCCCGCCTTTCGCGCAAAGGTGGCAAATGGATGGCAAAAACATTCAGACGGTAAAAGAGGTCCTGGCGGAATATTCCCTGGTCCACCAGGAAAGTAAGGTCCTGATGCGTAGCGGTAATGAAACGGACATTGACCTTGATGGGTTTGATGCCTCCCACACGTTCAAATTGACTTTCCTGAATAGCCCGCAATACTTTTGTCTGGGTTTCCATGGGCATATCGCCGATTTCATCCATGAAAAGGGTACTGTTGTGGGCAGTTTCAAATTTACCAAGCTTTCGGGAAACAGCACCGGTAAAGGCACCTCTTTCATGGCCGAAGAGCTCGCTTTCCAAAAGACTTTCGGGGATTGCCGCGCAATTCAGGGCGATGAAATCTTTTCCCTTACGCTTGCTGTGTTGATGGATACTCTGGGCTATCAACTCCTTTCCGGTGCCGGTTTCACCAAGAATGAGGACCGTCGAGTCTGTTTTGGCAACCTGTAGAATCTGTTTCAATACTCCCCGCATGGCTTTGCTCTGGCCAACAATATCCGGGAACAACTCCCGGGCTTCCACCTGGCTCAAAATATCGGTTACCTGATCGAAGAGTTGTGAAAATCGTTGCATGTCGTCGGGTTTGTCTGTTCTGGTTTCTGTTTTGGGCGCCCGTCCGAGTACACCTAGATTTTCGGTGTTTTGTGCAAATCGCTTCATGGGGCCGATTATGAATTTGACAATTAAAATACCGAAGACAGCCGTCACGATGACCATGATCGTACCCCAGAAGGCCACCGGCCAGGTGGGGTCAAGGCCGCGCTTGGAATAATAGGTGGTGATGTTGAAAGAGGCAATGGTAGCCAGTACGGAGATGCCCGCAATGATGACGGGAACGATAACGTACAGACTGATATTGAATCGGATATCTTTCATAAAATTGCTCCGCAATTTTATTTGACGCGACTACCGTCGCTATTTTGACTTATAAAATATTAATCACTCAAATAATACCCAATGTCGATGTACTTAACGCTAATAGCTAAGGGCGAAGAGCTAAGAGCCGCGTCAGCCCGCCATCTTGGTCATATCCCACATGGGCAAATAGATGGCGAGGGCAAAAAAGCCTACAACAACGGCAAGGCCGAGTGTCAGTAGGGGCCCGATAGCCTCGGAAAGCTTTTTCATGGCATATTCGAGTTCAGAATCGTAATGAAGCGCAATTTCGGAAAGCATGTCTTCGAGACTGTCTGATTCTTCTCCGATGGCAATCATATTAATGACAATGGGTGGAAAATATTTGGCGGATTTCAATGGCTCCGCCAGACCCCGGCCTTCTTCCAGCCGTTCCGTAACGAGGTCGAACTCTTTTGAAATAGCTGCATTTCCAATGGTTTCCGTCAAAATACGGATGCAGTCGAGGACGGGGACACCACTGGCTTGCAGGATAGAGAAAATACTGGCAAATCTTGCCATGGCCGCTTTTACGAAAAGCGGTCCCAGCAGGGGAAGGCGCATCAGAAAGGTGTCTTTTGTCAGCAGCCCCTGTTCGGTTTTTAAATAATAGTTAAGGAATATGATGCCGCCAACGATAACAGCGATCAGGAGCAGCCAGTAATTGGCGAGGAACTGGTACATGAGCATGCAGATTTGCGTTGGAATCGGGAGGGCAATGTTGGACCTTTCGAAGATTCCCACAAACTTTGGAATAACGAAGGTCAGAAGAACAAAAAATGCGAGCCCTAAAAAGGCCAGAACAATAATAGGATAGGAAAGTGCGGCCCGAATCTCGGACTTTATCTTGTGTTCATGTTCGAGGATATAGATCAGCCTTTCCAGTATCGCAGGCAATGCGCCACTGGCTTCTCCAGCGCGCAACATGCTGCAGTAGAGAGGTGAAAAGGCCTTGGGGTGTTTTCGAAACGCATCATGCAGACTGGCGCCTTCCTCCACATCCTGGGAAACAGACAGGATAATATCTTTCAAGGCAATATTCTCGGTCTGATTTTCGATGACTTTAAAAATTTTCAAAATTGGCACACCCGCTCTAATGAGTGTCTTGAACTGCTTGGTAAAGAGTATCAGTTCCGGTGGTTTGATGGTCGCAAAACGTTCCTTCAGGCGTTTGACAAACGCGCTAGATACCACCTGGCCCTTTACAACTACCTGTGATGGCAGGTATCCCCTGGCGGAAAGAATATTGTTGGCCATGTCGGTAGAGTCGGCTTCGATTTCACCGGTGACCATGGATCCGGACTCGTTGATGGCCTGGTAAGAATATGTCGGCATAATAACCTGTGTAGTGGGTTCGTTGCGTTTATTGTGTTTGTTGTGTTCAGTGAGTCGTTATTCCGTTAGACCGAAACTCAACGAACTCAACGAACCCAACAAACTCAAAGAACATTGTTATACGATGACTGCCGATGCTGCTTCCTCGATGGTTGTAATACCCTGGAGGATTTTTTTGGCGGCATCCTCTTTGAGTGTTGTCAGCTTTCCTTTCTGAACGGCAGCCCGGGCTATTTCCTGCGATGACTTTCTGTTGAGAATCATATCCTGGACCATTTCGTCGATTAAGAGGATTTCATAGACACCGGTTCTTCCCTTGTACCCCTTGTCCATGCAATTGAAACATCCGTTGCCTTGCATGAAATTCGGATTATCAGCATGGTTGAGACCCCAGTACTCCAATGCAGGCTCCGGGGGAGTATAGGGTTTTTTGCAGTAAGGGCAAGCCTTTCTGACGAGTCGTTGAGCGATGGATACGAGCATTACTGATGAAACGAGAAATGGCTCGATGCCCATGTCAATAAAACGTGTGATGGCACCGGCTGCATCGTTTGTATGAACCGTGCTAAGTACTCGGTGGCCGGTAAGCGCAGACTGAACGGCAATCGAGGCGGTTTCCGGATCTCGAATTTCGCCGACCATGATGACATCAGGATCCTGCCGCATGATTGAGCGAAGCCCTCCCGCAAATGTCATTCCGGCTTTCCTGTTGAGCTGGATTTGTCTGATCTTGTTAAGCCGGTATTCAACCGGGTCTTCTATGGTGATGATATTGATGTCCGGCTGATTAATCCTTTTGAGGATTGAATAGAGCGTTGTACTTTTGCCGCTGCCGGTGGGTCCGGTGCTGAGGATCATGCCATAAGGTTTGTGGATCATGGGCTCGAGTTTGCGGATGTCGGCCTTAGACATACCCAGTTCTTCCAGAGATTGAACGCCGCCGCTTGT
Source organism: Deltaproteobacteria bacterium (assembly GCA_003647375.1). The sequence continues at coordinate 27,963 of QMMS01000014.1, read as the reverse complement.
GTCAAGGAGTCGCAAGACCATATTCTCCCCATAGATCGTGGGAATGGTGGAAGACCGGATGTTGATCTCTTTATCATCCATTTTGATGGTGAAACGCCCATCCTGGGGAATTCTTGAAACCGATATGTCCATGTTGGAAAGAATCTTCAATCGTGAGATGATGAGCAGTATCATGGTCTTGGGCGGAGCTGGAAGTTCATGCAGTTTGCCGTCAACACGAAATCTCACCTGGACATAATCTTTTTCCGGACTGATATGAACATCGCTGGCACCTTCACGAACTGCCTGGGAAAGAATAGAATTGACAAGACGGATAACCGGTGCCTCTTCCGCCATGTCCTGCAAGGAGCTGACTTCGATATCCTCGATAGCTGATCGTGAACTGTCTTCATCATCGTCTCTTTCAATCTGCATTTCCTGCATGCCTTCGAGAACTCCATCGATACCGGAATAAGTGCCATACAGGCTGCCGATCAAATGGTTGAGCTCCTGGTAGGTGCAGATGACCGATTCCACTTCTGTGTTGGTGTAGACCTCGATGGAGTCGAGCGCTGTAATATCCATGGGATCGGTCATTGCGAGGGTCAGGAGGAATTTGGTCTTTCTCAATGGCGCAGATTGATACTTCTGGGCAAGCTCCAGGGGTATCACCTTGGAGAGTTCGATGTCGATGGGGTAGTCATCGGGGTTGTACTTCTTGATTTTCAGCTGTTGTGATATAATATCGGTCACCTGAGATCCACTGACGATTCCCTCACGAACAAGATATTGTCCTAGTTTCATGTTGGTCCGCTTGTGGTCGATGATGGCCTGTTTCAGCTGTTCCTCGCTCAATAACCCGGCCTCGATGAGCATTTCTCCAAATTTCTTTTTAGTTTTCACTGTTTGTCTCGCCTGTTTTATATTTTTGGCTCTTCTCCCAATTCGTTGGGAGAAAGGGTTCCAGGGGTCGAGGATTCAAGGATTCAAGTGTTAGTGTATTGGTAAGGATTTGCGTAAAAAACCGTATGTGCATCCCATTCAGAAACAACTTTACCTTTTGCACCGTCCCTCAACTGAAGAAGTTCAAGTTTATTGACAGCCGAAGCCTCATCATAAAAAGGTTGTCCCAGAAGCACTGAAAAATGAAGACCGGATGAGGGGCTCCAATATGGAATCAGGTGTGCGGGAAGAGCGGTGGCGGTCCCTGGTCGTAGAAATCGGAATGCGGCTTCCAGGTTATCTTCTTCGGCAATTTGAACCCACCATCGTTTCAATGACTGAAGTTTCGCACGGGATGCAATTGCCGGGAAAAGTATAACTTCACCGACGCTGATGGTGTTCGGATCCGTTATGTGCGGGTTGATCCGGAGCACTGATTGAAGATGGGTTTTGTTGAAAACACCATAAATTGTCTGGATAAGTCCGCCGAGGGTTTCATTTCGTTTGACTTTCATTTGTCCTAGTACGTCAGGAACTTCGTGCATCCCGGGACTTGTTGCTGCCTGGGCGATTGCAGAAGACTGTAGCTGGGCTTTGTCCGGAGAATCGGGGGTGTCCACTGAAAGGCCTGTCTTGTCTGTCGGGATGGGCGCTTTCGTTTCCGGGGATGTGTTGCCTTTGGTCGTTACGATAGTCTCTGCGTCATCGCTTGTCACGGGTGCGATTGGTATGGGGCCGATGGTCGTGGTATGCTTCTCTTTTGCTGCATCGGTTTTTTTGGCTACGGGTATTGTGGTTTGGTCCGGAAGCCATTTCGGAATGGCGAAAACGATACCGACAAAAACGATCAGGAGAATGGCTGCAAATTGCCATGGCCGCTTTTTCCCTGAAGAAAAGACCCTTCGGATACATGATTGCACCAAAAACCAGTTGGCCTTGCTTTTGTTCTGTATGATCATCGTCAGAATGCTGCGGTGGCAGACGTTGACGATTTTACGTGGATAGCCGTTTGTGGACCGGTAAATAGCCCAGAGGGCAGGGTAGGTGAACAATGCCAGTCGTTTTGCAGCCGCGCTCGACTGGTTCAGACGATACTGGATCATGGAGCGCGTATCGCGAAAATTCATGGGTTTCAACAGGTGGTACAGGTTTATCCGGTCGGCAAAATTGGCATGCTGCTTGAGTATGTTGTCGAATTCTCTCTGGGCAAATATTGCGATTTGAAGTAGCTTATAATCGTTTGTTTCAAAATTGAGAAACTCTCTCAGTAACTCGAGACAGAAAACCGGAATTTTCTGGCCTTCATCGATGATGAGGATAACGGTCTTGTTTTCATCAACACCTTTTGTGAAAAGCGCATGTTTGATGTGCTCTTTCAGTTTGTAGTCATCGATATTTTCGGGGTACTTTTCATTGGTGAGCATTTCCGTCACAGCAAGCAGGAACTCGTGGGGCGTACTGAAATAGGGATCCAGGATAAGGTGCGACTCGATATCGGTGTCATCGGAAAATCGTCGCAGCAGCTGGCGGCAGAGCGTCGTTTTCCCCGTCCCAACTTCACCGACGACCACATTCAACCCCCGTCTGAGCCGCAAGGACAATTCTAATTTCTGAAGGCAGCTGACATGTTGCTGGGATTTGAAAAAGTAATCCGGATCCGGAGAATTGGAAAAGGGTTCTTTATTTAGATTCAGAATACTGAAATAATCCATTTTCTTATCAGGATTCGGGCGTGCTTTCAGATGACGAATCATCCATTAAAGATTCATCCATATCGTCACCAAACCGCTCACCCAGGATATGGGGTGTAATGAAAATCAGCAGCTCTTCCAAGGTGTCTTCGTCTTCCGTCCCCTTAAAGAGGTAACCGAGAATCGGGATGTCTTTGAGCCATGGCACACCGGTATTTACTTTGCTGGAATTTTCCTTGCTGAGGCCGGCGATGACGGTGGTCTGCCCATCGTATAGGAGTACATTGGTGTTGGCCCTTTTGGTGTTAATGGCGGGTTGCCCACGGACTGCATTGGCAAAATCAAGCTCATCCTTCTTGGTCTTGATATTGAGTTTGAGGATATTGCCCCCAATGACGTGGGGGGTTACCACCAGACTGAGAACGGCATCTTTGTATTCGACATTGACTTCATCATCCTCTACCGTCTGGTAGGGAACCTCTGTACCGCTTTCGATGGTGGCTTCCTGGTTGTCCAGGGTGGTAATGGATGGGCTCGAGAGAATGTTGAGTTTGCCCTCTGCCTGCAGTGCCGAGAGTTGTGCCGCGAGAATGCTGCCGCCTATGTCTTCAAGGGCAAAACCGAGTGTCAGACCGGTTGCGCTGGTTTTGTCGAGTATATCGCCTGATCCACCCGAATTGAAGACATTGCCGGAGGTGGGGTCTATTCCACCGGCTGAGAGCGTATTGTCAAGAACACCCGATGAATTCGCACCGGGTGTGATCCAAAGATCACCGCTGTTATAGAGACCGCCCCACTGTACCCCCAGTTCCATGGCGACTTTTTTTGACGCCTCGACAATATGCGCTTCAATCAGGATTTGAGGCGTTGGTTTATCGAGCTTGAGGATCAGTGGGAGCATTCTTTCCAGATCACTATAAATTGCCTGAATGATGAGAGAATTGGTATGTTCATCCACCATGACGGAACCGATGGGTTGGTCTTTCTCGTTTTGGGACAGGAACATGGAAAGGTTTTCCTGGAGTTTCTTGGCATCGGAAAATTCAACTGCAACAACCTGGGTAATCAATGGTTCCACCAGTTCCACATCTTTTTTCTGGGTCTTGATTTTTTGTTCGGTGGTCAACCGTTCCAGGTCCCTGTTGATATCTTCATGCGTCACAATACGGATGATATCCCCATCCCAGGCATAAGAGAGGCCCTGGGTATTGAGGATGCTCACAAAAACCTGGTCCCATGAAGCATCTTTTATATCGATGTTGACGGTTCCTTTTACATTTTCATTGAGGATTAAATTCAAACCGACTGCGCGTGTCAAAGCTCTGAGAAGTACCGTTACATCGGTTTCGTGCATGCGCATGGTAATTTTTTTGGTTGGAAGCGGTTTGTCGCTTTTCTGCTTTTCCGCTTCTTTGACGGTCAATACACGCGGTGGCAGCTTGATGGTGCGCCTTCTTGACTGGGGGGAATAGCCTTTGGATTTTTCAGCAGTCGTTTTCCATTGTTTGAAAAACTGATCGGCTTCTACTTCATCCTGCTTGTTCGCACAACCGGAAAGTAGAGAAAGCAGGAAAAAGACGGAAAGCATCCATCGGACGATACGCGAATATGTGATTTGTCTTTTCATTTTGACAGCTTATTCCTTTTCTTCCAATGATATGTTAACGGGTTCATCTAAGGGAAGGATAGTGGTGTCAGAATTATTCTCAAGCCCCAGGACTATCTTGGTCGGCAATATCTTTTTAACGTAATACCCTGTCTCGTTCAGTTGATCGCCGGTTTCATACTCGGAACCATTGACAATGGCGATGAGCGTATCGGATGTCTGCAAAAATCCGGTATAGGATATTTGAACGGTTTGAACCGTTACCTCGGCACGGGCCTCAAACGGCTCGGATGTGAGGCGTGCGCCGGATTGCAGGAAAGGGTCCTGCGGCCAGTCTTTTTCAGCCTGATCAATGATGTATTTATCAGCGGCTGAGATGTATTCATTGGACAAATTCGTGGCAGCGTCTACAACGAACTTTTTCATTTCCGATAGTTTCTGATTAGAACCTTCCACGATAGGGTTGTCGCCGGAATCAGAAAAATAGGCGTAGCCAGCATAAGCGACAACGATGATCATCACCAGTAGTATGATTTTCTCTCTATTCGCCATAATATTGAGGTCCGAGGATCTAAGAATCCAAGTGTTTGTATTTAAACGTTAAAACTAATATTTATAATTTTTGTCAAAATAGCGACAAGGTCGCGTCCTATAAAATCGTGAAACGATTTTATTGTTCTTGAGCGATCCAGAGTTTCATCGAGACCTTCTGTTTTTTGTTGGTGTTCTCGATTCGGATAGTTTCAATGTGCTCAAGATAGGGTAGCGTCCCGAATTGAAGTATCATATTTCGGAGATTAATGAAATCTCCCGTCATTTCAAGACTTATCTCGAGCATCCCGGAACCATTCATCAATCCACCAACATCGGTTAAGATGCTGTCGAGCTTAAAATCGTTTTGCCGAATGATGTCTTGGATGATGGCCGATATGTTGCCGGTCTCGTTTTTAGACAGTTTTTCTTTTTTGGGAAAAGGAAGATTTTCAGGGTTTTCGAATTTAGTTTTATCAGACAGGTCGGTAAAAATAGGAGAAAGAATTTTCTGTTCCTCGATCTGTTGCCTGACCGCATTGATTTCATTTTCAATGTTGCTGTAAGCAATATAATTGGGAAATATAGACAGGAGCACAAAAAGGAGAATTCCTCCGCCGAATAAAATGATGAACAAGATATTTTTCGTCGGCAGCTTACTTCTATCCATTGATTTGTCCAATATCCATAGAGACCCTTGAACTACACCAGCACTGAGCGATTTTCAAAGGGCACTTTGTCTGTAAACCCGGTTTTAGGTCGAAAGAATAATTTTAAACCAGGTCAAGTTTAGCTGTAAAGATCAACACTTCTTTTTTGTCGAGATATTTAAAGGATTTGTTTTCAACGCTGGGCGTCTGAAACAGGGGAGATCCCTTCAGTTTGACGATATAGCCGGCCAGCGTTGATTCAAATGTAAGGCGGTCACCCAGGATAACCCCCTCCAACTCAAGTTGTTGCTTGGATTGTTTTCCATTCGATTGCGGTTTTTTATCCATTGTGGCCGATATGCTGAGTAATCGTATTTCCGGCGGGGTTATGGATGATATCTCATTAATAACCGCTAGGCCTTTGTACTTTTCCCCAAGTTCTTTAATGGCTTTTCGCTTATTCCGGGTTTTGGATGCCAGATCGATGATGAGGTTTTTATTGACGAGAGGTTTGAAAGTTTCAACCTCTGCCTGTAGTTTCGCAAGTTCCAGCCTTTTTTCATCTATCAGATTGTTACCCCATAGAAACAGTCCGAAACATATGGCGAGAAAAAAAAGAATGCCGGCAACAATGCTCTGGTTAACCTTGCGTGCGTTGTCTGCTATTTGTTTGTCTTTGAAGGTGTAGATGAAATTAGGCGTCAGGGAATTATTGGAAAGCGCCATGCCGATGGCTGGAGCAAAGGCTTCTTTCTCTGACAGGGTTTCAGGTATGGTAGCAATGCCCATATAATTCAATCTTGCCGAAAAAGGATTCATCGTATCGATGGGGATGTCGAGCTGTTCTTTCATGAAGACGAATAGTCGTTCGTAAACGCTCATCTGGCCGGACACATAGACCTTGCTCACACGGTCTTTGTTGAAATGGAGATAGTAGTGCGACAAGGTTCTCTCAACCTGTTTGACCAGGCGCTCGAGGGCCGGTTGAATCATGCCGAATACGTCATGCTCTCTGAGTATGTGACCGGTTTCTTCCAGTAAAATCGGTTCAGCATTACAAATGTGGTCAAAGAAAATCTTCCGAGCTTCGTCGATATCGAGAATGTAGCTTTCCTCTTCGATTCCGAAAATGCTGCTTTCGGATGGTTGAACCGATTCCTGGGCCATATCCATTTTGCTTTTACTGATTTCCTGGGCAACTGCCTCGATCATGCTTCGAATGCCGGCCTTGATACCTCTCGAAAGGACGAGATTCCCGTTGGAGTATATAACGATCCTGGACCAGTCTCTCCCAATGAACAGGCTGCAAATATCTTTCCCGAGGGTGTCGACCACATCGGTTCGAAACAGATTTTGAAGTGCAAAAGGAATAATGGAAATACCTGTCAGCGGAAATCCGATCTTCTCAAAAAGATTTTTCTGCTGGGCGATTTCCTGCCGGGGAGCTATATAGGCCATCACTTCAATTTTATTGATGCCGTCCTCAACGACATCACCTATAACTTCATAGTCGAAAAGCATCTCATCTTCGTTAAAAGACAAGTCTTTTTTCAACGTCCAATAGGTTGCATTGTCGATCTGTTTCTTGGAGACTTTGGGAATTTTAAGATTTCTGGTTTCGACCTTGGCTGACGATATGGCATTCCACAGGGCAATCTTTTTGTTTCTGCCACAGAAATTTTTTAATGTATCGCGTAAAAAATGAGGAAATTTCGTGCTGCTGGGCGTGATGTCTTCTTCATAGGGGATGCTGATAAAGTCGATCAATTCCTGACGTTTATCAGATACCCGATTGATCCTTGCCAATTTGAGTTCATGATAGCCAATATCGATACCGACAGCGGTCCCCTTTCTCATGGGAACGACATTTGAAAGAATTGTCTGCTGCGGTGGTTTCTGAAAGGTTTCTGAAGGTTCCGGTGACCCAGGGGGTTCTGCTCTGTTTTCCTTTTGGCGAATTAGACCCAGCAGCTTTTCTGTGGAGGAAATTTCGTCTTTCTTGGCCAAGGGGGGGCTCCGTTTAATGATATGTTATAACTTTATATATATATACGATAAGTATACAACTATTACCTATAAATATATACAAAGTATGTTTCTCATAAACAGGCATATTTGTCAAGAAATAAAACACATACAGGGCAAAAGGCGCAACATGCTTGAAAAAAGAAATCAGATCTGCTTTAAACGAGAAATTCATCATACTATATTTGGAGATAGCATGAAAATGCGCGTCGGATTGACAGACAAAATGGTGCTGATCGGGTTGGGTATAGCCGGCGTATACTGGATCCTGGACACCATCCTGTCGCTGTTTGGGTCATACGAATACAGTTTTGGCAGCCATCTTTTCGGTGCCGGATATGATGATATCTGGCCGCGTCTGATCGTCATCTGCCTTTTCGTCATTTTTGGATCCCATGCCCAATATGCCATCAATCTGAGAAAGAAAGCCGAAGAAAGGAGCCTCAAGGAGATAGCTACCCGGGAGAGGTTTCAGCGATTACTTTCCCCGGATCTAGCTGAAATGGTTGTCTCCGGCAGCTTGACTGTAGAAAAGGGTGGTGAAAATCGTACAGCCACAGTGATGTTTGTGGATATACGCGACTTCACGGCCATGAGCGAAAACATACCTGCAGCAGAAGTACTGCAAATGCTGAACGAGCACTACGAGATTATTGTGGATATTGTCTTCCGGCACGAGGGAACGGTCGATAAGTTTATTGGCGATGCGATGATGGTTATATGGGGTGCCCCGGTTACCCATGAAGACGATGCCGCAAGAGCCTGCTTTGCAGCCATCGATATTCAACGGGAACTCGTCAAATTCAACGCCTCTTTGAGGGATAGAGGGCAAAAGGAAATAAAGATCGGCATCGGGATCAATACGGGGACCCTGGTGGCCGGGTATATCGGTTCTACCCAAACCATGAGTTACTCTGTTATTGGCGACACGGTAAACACAGCTTCAAGGATTTGTTCTGCTGCAAAAGCTGGGCAGATCATTATATCAGAAAATACCCGCCAGGAAGTGCACGCGCAATTTAACATGGATGCACTCAACCCCATTAGCGCAAAAGGAAAATTCCAACCTGTAAAGGTTTTCAATATTACCGGGATCAGGCGGTAACGGCAGTAAGTAGTAGGCAGTAAGCAGTAAGTAGTAGGTAGTATGTAGAAGGCAGTGAGTAGGTAGTAGGGAGAATGTAGAAGGCAGTGATCAGTAAACAGCATACAGAATGCGGTTCGCTGCTCTTTACTGCTTACTTCCTACTGCATACTTGCTACTTCCTACTCCCTACTGCTTCTTCCGACGGAGGGTATTGTCTGTGATAAAAATCGGCATGGGTTATGATGTACACCAATTGATTCGGGGAAGAAAGCTGGTCCTGGGCGGTGTCAGGGTATTGTATGAAAAAGGATTGCTGGGGCATTCAGATGCGGATGTGCTGGTTCATGCGGTCATCGATGCACTGCTGGGAGCCGCGCATCTCGGAGATATCGGCCGGCTTTATCCGGATTCAGACCCGCAGTACAAAGACGTATCCAGCCTTCGCCTGTTGGAAAAAACAGGACGTCTTGTGGAAAAGAACGGCTATTCACTCATGAATGCCGATGCCGTCATCATAGCAGAGTCGCCAAGGCTTGCACCTTACTTGGATAGGATGCAGTCGAATATGGCTCATGCATTACAAGTTCCCGCGACCTGTATGCACGTAAAGGCCACGACACACGAGGGGATTGGTTGCTTTGGAAAAGGCGAGGGAATCGGTGCCATGTGTGTGGCGCTGCTTAATCAAGGGTTGGAGGGGAAAGATGAATAACTAAAAGATGAACGTTGAACATCGAACGTCCAACATCGAATTTTGAATGGGAAAGATGAAGAAACAGGTGTAATTAGGTATTTGTATTTTGTTCTCATTCATCATTGGACGTTCGATGTTCGATGTTGGACGTTCATCTTTATAAATTGTATAACAAAAGGTAAATATTGAAATATGCCCATCTCCATCTATAACACGTTAACCAAAAAGAAAGAATTGTTCCAAACCATTGAGCCTGAAAAGGTGCTCATGTACGTTTGCGGGCCCACGGTTTATGATTCCTGTCACATCGGGCATGCCCGGTCAGTCGTGGTATTCGACGTGATCTTTCGTTATTTGAAGACCCATGGTTATGACGTCGTGTACGTGAGAAACTTTACGGACATCGATGACAAGATCATACGCCGCGCAGCGGAGATCGGCATGGATCCCAAGGTGCTGGCAGACAAATATATCGATGAGTTCTACCGGGACATGGATGCTCTGCATGTGGAAAGAGCTAGTTTCGAGCCAAGAGTGACGGAACATATCGACGATGTGGTCCAACTAGTCGAAAAGCTGATAGCAAAGAAATTCGCTTACACTGTGGATGGGGATGTCTTTTATGCCGTTGAAGCTTTTGATGCCTATGGCAAATTATCGAACCGCCGTCTGGAAGACATGGATCCGGGTGCCCGTGTCGAAATCGATCCCCGCAAGCGGAATCCATTCGATTTTATCCTCTGGAAAGCTGCAAAACCAGGTGAGCCGTCATGGGATAGCCCATGGGGAAAAGGGCGGCCGGGTTGGCACATCGAGTGCTCTGCCATGAGCGCCAGATACCTGGGTGAAACTTTCGACATTCATGGCGGCGGCAGGGATTTGATATTTCCTCACCACGAAAACGAAATTGCCCAGTCAGAGGCGGCTCATGGCCGGGAATTCGTTCGATATTGGATCCATAACGGGTTTGTGAACATCGACAAGGAAAAAATGTCCAAGTCTCTGGGCAATTTCCGGATGATAAAGGATGTGATTCAGCAATACCATCCAGAGGTCATCAGGCTTTTTCTCCTCTCAAAACAGTATCGAAAGCCTATTGACTTTAGCCAGGCCTCCATGGAAGCGTCACGAACGGCCCTGGACCGGATCTATGCCCTGCTCCTTAGAATAGATGAGACCATCGCTGGGGCAGAGACATCTGCTACGGCGCCGGAAGACATGCCATTCTGGAAGATGTTTTGTCAAGCCATGGATGATGATTTCAACACTGCCAACGGTATTGCCGTCATCTTCAATGCCGTGCGGCATGCCAATCGTATCATGGATGAGAATGAAAACGATACGACTTCAAGGAATGTGGTGACATCGCTGTCTGCCATCAAGTTAGAAATACTGCGAATGGGTGCTGTGCTAGGAATCGGCAGTGATGTACCGGATGCATATTTCCATGTCCAACGCGAATCAGTTTTGGCTCAGGGGACCACAGATGTTAAATTCATCGAAGCATTGATCGCTGACCGTGAGGTTGCAAGACAGGAGAAAAACTGGGAAAGAGCCGATCAGATCAGAGAACAGCTGGCATCCATGAGTATTGTTCTCAAGGACCGACCGGATGGGACCCACTGGAACGTAGAAAAATAAAATTTCTGGTCCAATGTAGTAAATTCTAAATTCTAATATCGAAATTCGAAACAAATCCGAATATCGAATGCTCAAATGTCCAAAACATAGCCAATGGATTAAAACGTTAACCGTGGGAGGTGTTTTGATCATTCGAATTTGTGTCATTTGGGATTGCCCTTCGACCTTGCTCAGGGCGGTGAGCCTGTCGAACCGTTTAGGATTTCGAATTTCGTGCTTCGGGTTTACGTTGTTCCAGCTATCCAGTATCCCAACAAACACAACAAACCCAATGAACTCAACGAACCCAATGAACTCAACGAACTCAACGAACTCAACGAACTCAAAAAAATATGCCTCCTTTCAAACTAGTTTCCGACTTCACACCCACGGGTGACCAGCCAAATGCCATCAAAACCTTGAGTGAAAACCTGATACGCGGCGAGCAGCATCAGGTTCTGCTGGGTGTGACCGGTTCCGGAAAAACATTCACAATGGCGCATGCGATTGCAAGGGCAGGCAAGCCTACACTGGTGCTGGCTCCCAACAAGACACTTGCCGCTCAACTTTACAATGAATTCCGTTCACTTTTCCCGGAAAATGCTGTCGAGTACTTTGTGTCCTATTATGATTACTACCAGCCGGAAGCCTACATTCCATCGAGTGATACCTATATTCAAAAAGATTCCTCCATCAATGAAATGATCGATAAAATGCGACATTCGGCCACCCGATCTGTTTTGACACGTCAAGACGTCATTGTGGTGGCCAGCGTTTCTTGTATTTTTGGACTGGGAGAACCTGAAGAATATCTGTCCATGAAGGTCGAAATCGAAGAGGGCCTGGACATGGGAAGGGATACTGTTCTGGCGCAGCTTGTTGCCATGCAGTATGAAAGAAATGACATTGATTTTCACCGGGGGGTTTTCAGGGTGCGCGGAGACCGCCTGGAAGTGTTTCCTGCCTATGAAGACAGCCTTGCCGTACGAATTGATTTTTTTGGCGATCAGATTGAAGCCATCTCAGAGATCGACGCCCTGAAAGGAACTGTCCATCGAAGCCTTCGGCGAACCGCCATTTTCCCGGCTAGCCACTACGTCAAGTCGGCTGGAAAAAGAAGAAAGGCGGTTCAGACAATTCAGGATGAGTTGAAGGAGCGCGTACAAGGCTTCAGGGAGATGAAAAAATACATCGAGGAACAACGGATCGAAGAACGGACCCAGTTTGATATGGAGATGATCCAGGAAATCGGATATTGTAATGGAATCGAAAATTACTCCCGTCATTTTACCGGGCGGGCGGTGGGGGCCCCGCCGCCCACGCTTCTCGATTATTTTCCGGATGACTACCTTCTGTTCATCGATGAAAGTCATATCGCTGTTCCGCAGCTACGGGCCATGTACAAAGGGGATCGGTCCCGAAAAATGACACTTGTGGAATACGGTTTCCGCCTTCCTTCCGCACTTGACAACCGGCCGCTGAAATTTGAGGAGACAGCCTCCAGAATAAAACAGGCGGTCTATGTGTCGGCGACACCTGCCGAATATGAACTGGAAAAAGGATCCCGCGCAATCGTCGAACAGATTGTTCGGCCAACCGGTTTGCTGGATCCCGAAATAGTCGTTCGCGGTGCGGAAAACCAGGTAGACGATCTTCTCATGGAAATTCGCGGCCGGACCCAAAAAAATGAAAGGGTGCTTGTCACCACACTGACGAAACGGATGGCTGAGGATTTGAGTGAATATTATTCGGATCTGGAAGTAAAGGTCAGATACCTGCATGCGGATATCAACACGCTGGAACGGATGGATATTATCAGAGACCTGCGTATGGGCAAATTCGATGTTCTCATCGGCATCAACCTTCTCCGCGAGGGCCTGGACATTCCCGAGGTGTCCCTGGTGGCCATTCTCGACGCTGACAAGGAAGGATTTCTGCGTTCTACGCGATCTTTGATCCAGACATGTGGCCGTGCTGCCCGAAATGTCAACGGATGTGTCATCATGTATGCAGATGTCATAACCGGCTCCATGCAGAGAGCGATCGACGAGACCAACAGAAGACAAACGATTCAGAAAACCTATAACGATACGCATGGTATTACACCTAAATCCATCAAAAAGGAGATTGCCGGCTCATTTTCAGCCGCAGTTGATGCCGACTATGCCCCATTGGACAAAGTGTCGGAGCGACTTCAAGGCTATGACAGCGAAGAGAGCCTCGAAATTGCCCTGGAACAAATGGAGACGGAAATGAGAGTGGCCGCAAAAGAACTCGCATTTGAAAGAGCCGCGATTCTTCGTGACCGGATTGCGGAATTAAAAAAGGCTATTTTGTTTGAGTTTTAGGTTTTAGGTGTTAAGTTTTAACTATCTGATTAATAAAGAAAAGTGTTATCTTAAAACCTAAAACTTAACACTTAAAACGAGCTGTTTTAAAGTTTTAGGTACTGTTTATAGGCAATGAGTCATGACCTATCAGGAATCAGCAGCAGATATACGAAAACAGCTTTCCCGAACCCCTTCAAGACCGGGCGTCTACCTGCTCAAGGACATCGAAGGTAAGGTTATTTATGTCGGGAAGGCAGCGCAGTTGAAGAAGCGACTGGCATCCTATTTTTCAAAATCAAAACATACGGATACCAAGATAAGCGTATTGGTGAGCAGGGTGGCCGCTTTTGATATTATTCTGGTAGGATCTGAAAAAGAAGCCCTCATCCTCGAGTCAAACCTGATCAAGAAATACAAGCCCAGATACAATGTTATCCTGAAAGACGACAAGCGCTATCCCTGTTTGCGTATCAATACACGACATCCTTATCCCAAAATATCCATTGTCCGAAAAATCAGAAAAGACGGCACCCTCTTTTTCGGCCCATTTACATCGGCGGGTGCGGTGAGGCAATCCCTTAAGATCGTGAACCGGACTTTCAAACTTCGCAAGTGTTCGGACAGGGAGTTCAGCCAGAGGACAAGACCCTGTCTGCATTACCAGATGCGGCGATGTCTGGCTCCCTGTTGCATGGATGTCGATAAAGAAACCTATGGGGCATTGATACAGGAAGTCGTATTGTTTTTGAATGGCCGAACACCCGACCTGATCATGAAAATCAAGAAAGAGATGAATCAACAGGCGGAATTGGAGCAATATGAAAAGGCCGCCGAGTTGAGAGATAAACTTTTTTCCCTTGAAAAGATACTTGAAAAGCAGCTTTCGGTATCCACCGATTTAAAGGATCGGGACGTCATTGCACTGGTGACATCTTCGGACCATGCCATGATCGTCATGTTGTATGTTCGAAATGGTTTTCTCCTGGGGAAGCGTCAATTTGTATTTGAAAAGATTTTGGCTACGGAAGAGAATATTCTGACCGGTTTTTTGCGGCAGTTTTATGAACAGGCGTATATGATTCCCCCGGAGATTCTCGTGTCTCATTGTCTTGAAGATGTTGAAATTATCGAGGGCATACTGAAAGAATTTAGGAAGGGTAAGGTTAAAATTCACCGTCCTCAGAGAGGAGAGAAAAGACGTCTTGTTTTGATGGCACTGGAGAATGCGGAAAATGGACTGCGTGAATCACTGGCATCTAACGCTGCCGATATGGCGTTATTGATACGGCTCAAGAAGCGACTGAACATGGAGCGCCTGCCGCGTAGGATAGAGTGCTTCGACAACTCCCATATATTTGGGCGGGCATCGGTCTCCGGCATGGTGGTATTTGAAAAGAGTCGGCCGAAAAGAGCAGCCTATCGCACATACCGACTCAAGACAGCCGGTATGCATGACGACTACGCAGCAATGGCGGAGGTGTTGGGGCGGCGGTATGGCCGGACCGGGAGTCTTGACCCTTTGCCCGATCTTCTGGTGGTGGATGGCGGCAAAGGGCAGCTGAATATTGCCGTTGACATCATCAATATGCTGGGGCTGAACAAAAGTTTTGAGATTGTCGGCATTGCAAAGAAAGATGAAAAAAAAGGCGAAGTCAGGGACAAGATCTACCAGATGGGAAGGGCTAATCCGGTTTCGTTTGGGAGAGATCTGGATGGTCTGCTCTTGTTGCAGAAAATCCGGGATGAGGCGCATCGGTTTGCCATTCAATACCATAGAAAGCTACGCGGCAAACAGGCCATGCATTCGATTCTGGATGACATTTATGGGGTGGGCCCAAAAAGAAAAGCTATGCTGTTGAAGCATTTCGGCAGTGTCGAGTTGGTCAGAGCGGCGGATTTGGAAGCACTGACAGTGTTGCCGGGGATGAATCGCCGGGTGGCGCAAGCAGTGAAAGAGGGATTGGGGTGAAGAACGCATAGGGTAGGAGGGTCGAGCAAAGATGAACATCGAACATCCAACATCGAACGTCCAATGATGAATGAAAAGAAATAAAATGAATACCGAATACTCGATCAACCTTTTCTTCCAGGTTCTACGTCTGTTTCTTCATCTCTTCCATTTAACATTGATGAATTCGTAAAAAGTCGAATTCATCAAGTGTTTGGTGTTTAGTATTTTGGATTTAGTATGGAAAAAATGCTGATATACCAAGCTATTAGACCCCAAAACACTAAACACCAAATACAAAATACTCTCGTAAAAAGTAGCTTTTCTGACTTTTTGCGAGACCATTAACATTCAATGTTCGATGTTCAAGCGATCTTATCTAGAAAAGAGACTGGATGCCGGATCAAGTCCGGCATGACGGGGCTTTGCTATGCCTACATCAGTTTCCCTAGATCGCTCTTCAGCTCCTGGACCGCCTCTGCTGATTTCATCAGGGCTGCCTTCTCTTCTTCCGTAAGCGTGATTTCGATGATCGCTTCCACACCGCCGGCACCCAACTTCACAGGTACCCCGATAAAAAGATCCTGAATGCCGTACTCCCCCTCCAGATACACGGCACAAGGCAAGATTTTTTTCTTGTCTTTCAAGATGGATTCAGCCATTTCGACGGCTGCAGACGCCGGGGCGTAGTATGCACTACCGGTCTTTAAAAGTTTTACAATTTCGGCACCGCCGTTGGCTGTACGATCAACAATGGCATCGATGCGGTCTTTGGGCATTAATTCAGTGATTGGGATACCTGCTACGGTGGAGTAACGGGGTAATGGAACCATGGTATCACCATGCCCACCCAGGACAAATGCATGGGTGTTTTCTACTGACACGTCGAGTTCCATGGCAATAAATGCCCTGAAGCGTGCCGAATCGAGTACGCCTGCCATGCCGATCACGCGGTTCTTTGGAAAGCCACTGGCTTCATAGGCAACATGACACATGGCATCCAGAGGATTGCTGACGATAATAAGCACCGCATTGGGTGAAAGTTCGACAATCTGGGATGTCACGTTTTTCATAATGCCGGCATTGGTGCTGATAAGATCATCTCGACTCATGCCGGGTTTTCTTGGTATGCCCGCTGTGATGATGACGATATCGGAATCTTTGGAGTCTTCGTAATCATTGGATCCCGTCAGGTGGGCATCATGTTTTTCAATGGGTGCCGCTTCGGTAAGGTCAAGTGCTTTTCCCTGCGGTACCCCTTCGACGATGTCGATCAGAACGACATCACACAATTCTTTTTCAGCCAGGCGTTGGGCGGTGGTTGCGCCGACATTTCCGGCCCCAACTACGGTTACTTTCTTGTCCATTGCTGTCCCCTCCGTAATATGTTTTCAAACCTGAAAATAAATTTGCTAAGCAAATTTATTTGATAGCACACACGATATTGATGTCAACCTAAATTGAGCAATTGTCGAGGTTGCCGTAGCTACAAGGAAGATGCTGTTCCGCTCTTGTCTGGGCGTAGCTCGAAGAGCGAAGACCGAATAGTGAACTATGCGGGATGGCATCTGACGCCGTAGATGTGGTAAGATCGGCAATCCCAACGGGTTTCAAAGTTTAAGAATTTAAATGAATCAAATCCTTTGAAATTATTTCTAAAATCCATATTCTTAAAATTTGAAACGCTCACTTTAGGGTCAATATATTTATATATAGTTCAATTATTGACATTTTATATGAAAACAGGATAAAGAGTTAGATTGCGAGTTAGAGAAACAGAAAGATCCTGCCAGGAACGGGCAGAGATACCCAGATTCAGCGGTACCGGCTCTGGGTTGCACTATATTTTATCATAAAGTATATGAATCAGGAAATACAGGAGACAGAAATCAGAATACAGAAGAATGTTAAACTGTAGACTATTGGGCCGTTAGCGACCTAACAGTCTAATAGCCTACAGCCTATACGTCTCCAGACTGCAATGAGGGAAGTAATGGGAATAAAGGAATCCATCAAGGAGCTGCTGCGGGAGGCTGATCTTTACAAAAAGCATGGCCTGCTTGACGAAGCAAGAGGTAAATACACTGAAGCTGAGCAAAAGATTCGAGAGAATGACAGAATTCAGAACAAGGAAAAGGTTCTTAAAGGCATCGCGAAGAAGATCCGTCTATTGGATTCAGACACTCAACGCGTAGAAAAAGGACCGTTGTCACCCGAACTTTCAGAAAAAGCTCAGGACCTTATCCAGAATCTGTTTTCATTCTCAAAGTCGGACAGCAAAGAGGAAGCGGTTTTGGAAGGGGCCATCGCTCTTGCAAAATTCGGGCAGTTTGAACGAGCCTTGGGTGAATTTAACAAGCTTATCGACAAAGAATCACACCGGGTGGTGGCTGCTAAGAATGTATTGCGATGCCACATCCAGCTCAACTCTGAAGATGCGGCCGCAGATCAATATGAAGACTGGGTAAGCAAAGGAGACTTTCTGCCCGTTCAGTTAGAAAAAGTCCGACTTTTCCTTGTGGAAATACTGAAAAGTAAAGGAATCCAGAGAGATCTCACCTCCGTTTCGATAAAAGAAGAACCGGTTCAGGAACCTGAGGAAGAGGAAGACTTTATCGACATCAGTTCTATTGGCATCTATTTTAATTTCGGGCCGGCAAAAGGCAAGGTTGTTGAATTTGACGTAAACTTTCAATCAGGCAATATGCTCAGTCTGATAATCTCCAAAAATGACGCCAAAACCATTGAACCGATGCAAGAGGGTGATGCATTAAAAGATCTTCAGTTTTATTCTCCCATAGCCATGTTCAACGGATCCGGTATTGTATCCGC
The DNA here is from genome assembly GCA_003647375.1 of Deltaproteobacteria bacterium. The sequence goes on along the minus strand of QMMS01000014.1, from coordinate 10,028 downwards.
TAAATCACAAATTAAATCCGGGCCCAAGCAGGGAGATTTTTGTCTTGATATAAAGATCACAAGCAAATAAAAAAAAAGAGCTTTTGGGTAACAGTTGATTATGATATGTTGAATTAGAATTTCTGTCGTGTTTCATAAAATCGTTATGCGATTTTATTTCTTCACCTGGAGTCGTGCCGCATGGCAATATTTAACCTGAAAAAACGAGAGATCGAATGTAAGATTGTCTATTACGGCCCGGGCCGTGGTGGGAAAACCACAAATCTGGAATATATATTCAAGAGTTATTCAAAACAGATAACCGGTGAGATGGTTTCCATAAACACGGAAGGTGACCGAACGCTCTTTTTTGATTTCCTTCCCATGGGGTTAGGAAAGATCAGGGGTTGTGATATCAAGGTGCAGCTGTACACGGTGCCGGGGCAGGTGCAATACAGTGCGACCCGTAAACTTGTTCTCAGGGGTGTCGATGGCATTGTTTTTGTGGCTGATTCTCTTGAGGTGAGGCGAGAAAAAAATATGCTGTCCCTGAAAGACCTTCAGAAGAATTTAAAGGAGTACGGCCTGAATATCTTCAAGATACCGCTGGTGCTTCAATACAATAAAAGGGATCTGGCTGATGAAGGCATTCCATTGATGTCTGTTGAGAAAATGGAGAAAGACCTCAATCGCCAGTTAAAGGCGCCCGCTTTTCCGGGTAGCGCCACCAAGGGTACCGGGGTCGGTGATGCGCTGAAGGAGTGCGTCCAACTGACATTAAAGGCTTTGCAACGAGAATTACAATGGGCTGAGTAGGCATCGGATGAAAGAAGACATACTACAGGGAAACATTAAATTTCTCAATCTTGGCGACCTCATGCAACTTCTGGGGGGCAATGGCAGTTCAGGTATCTTGCGGATCATGAGTCCATATGCGCCCGAACCCGGCATTATCTATTTTGACAACGGCAATCCAATCAATGCTTCCTGCGGCATGCTTTCGGGGCTGGATGCTCTTTATTCGCTGTTTGGCTGGACAGATGGTGACTTTGAGTTTACAACGACAAGCGTCACGAGTGAAAGGGTCATCACCAAGGGGCGCATGGGGATTATTCTGGATGGTCTGAAGATGCTGGACGAAGGCCGGACCGAAAGACTGGGGCCGGTCTCCATGGATAGCCGAACTGCCAAGTATTCTGATGCTGGTGCAGCACTTCCGGTTATTTGGGGCCCTTTGGTCGATTATATGTATGTTGTAGATGAAGAAGAATTTCACGACGGTGACACCATACTGCAAGAGGGCAGACACGGCAACTGGGTATGGGTGGTTCTCGAAGGAGTCATTGATATCATCAGGGAAACCACTTCAGAACCCTTGACACTTTTTCAGATAGGGAACGGCTCTTTTGTCGGCAGTATATCCTCTTTCCTGGTCCGAAATCATTCGCGGATGTATTCCGCCAAGGCTGTGGGAGATGTTCAGCTGGGTGTTCTCGATTCGCAACGGCTTGCCCAGGAATATTCGAAAATGTCATACGAGTTCAAGGCCTTTGTCATGAGCCTGGACAGGAGATTGCGTCACGTCACAGATCGTGTGGTGGAGTATTCAACAAAGCAGATAGATCTTGACGACTATCTAAGGTATAGCCAGAAGGTGATCGAGCAGGGCGATGATGAGAAACGCTTATTCCGGGTCCAACATGGCAAGGCATCTCTGGTTCAGAAAACCGATGATGGTTTTGTGCCCTTGGCACACCTGGAACGTGACGATTTTTTTGGTTATATTCCATTTTTAGACCTTGGTCATGAACCTGAATTTGCCTCTGTACTGGCCTCGAAAGACCTGAAAATTCAGACACTGAACCCGGATATCCTTCAACAAGAATACGACAATATTTCCACCACGTTCAAGAACTTTATCGATAATATCGCGACATGCACCCATTATTCAACAAAGGTACTGAACAATCGGCAGAAAGAATTGATGACATAGGCAGAATCATCCCAACGACAGGTGGACAGGATGAATGGCAGTGATAAACGAAGGCACATACGGGTAGAATCGACGAATCTTCTGAATTTTGTCGGCATGGGTGAAGACGGTGAGCCATGTCAGCAGGGTATGGGTAGAACGCTCAATGTGTCTGAATCCGGCATATTGCTCGAGACCCACAAACCCATTGAACCCCGGACGCGTATTTCAATAACTATCGGCATCGAAGAAGAACTCGTCGATATTGAAGGGAAGGTCGTTTTCCTGAAGGAAAGCGCCAAAGATATTTATGAGGCTGGTATTCAGTTTTCACAAATCGATGATAAGGAGCGGATGATTCTGCTCAAATTTATCGAAGCATTCAATAATTGAAAGGCATTGCAAGTATGAATCAACCCGTTCTGGAAACCGACTTTAAAGATTTGAAATTGCTGAAAAGGGGTAAAGTGCGTGATGTATATGATCTGGATGATGCCTTATTGATGGTTGCAACAGACAGGATATCCGCATTTGATGTTATCATGAACGACCCGGTTCCTGGAAAAGGCATTATTCTTACCCAGATATCTCTGTTCTGGTTTGATGCCATGAAGTCTCTGGTGCCCAATCATGTTATCTCAAGTGATGTCGCTGAGTACCCTGCTGTCTGCAGGCCCTATGCCGAAAAACTGCACGGCAGAAGCATGCTGGTTCGGAAAACAGAACCCCTGTCCATCGAATGTGTTGTCAGGGGCTATATTTCCGGCTCCGGCTGGAAATCTTATCAGGAAACCCGAAGTGTCTGCGGTATAGGTCTGCCGGACGGACTCAAGGAATCAGACAAGCTTCCCGAACCCATATTTACACCATCCACCAAAGCAGAAATTGGTCTCCATGATATGAATATCGATTTTGATGAAGCTGCTCGGATGGTCGGAAAAGAGGTTGCCGAGGAAGTCAAGCGTCTAAGCCTGTCAATATATAACAAGGGTGCTGAAATATCTGATCAGAAAGAGATTATCATCGCCGACACGAAATTTGAATTCGGGATAATAGAGAATGAAATCATCCTCATCGATGAAGTTCTCACGCCGGATTCTTCCAGATTCTGGCCCAAGGGGACCTATGCCCCAGGGGGCCCACAGAAAAGCTTTGATAAACAATACTTGAGAGACTACCTGAGTGCCATCGAGTGGAACAAGGAGCCGCCCCCTCCACCGCTTCCGGATACCGTTGTCCGGAAAACCTACCAGAAATACAAGGAGGCTTTAACCCAGCTGACGGGTAGAGACGATGTCCTATAGGATGACGGCTCTGGATCTGACCGTCATTGCTTTAGAAGATGACACCTACAGAATTACCACGTCGGCAGCCGTTGAAGACCTCATTAAATCCATACAACACGTCGGCCTGATCAACCCGCCTGTCCTTCTCCGAAAACAGGACCGATATATCATTGTTGCAGGGTTTCGTCGTATTGCGGCCATGCAGAAACTGGATTATCGGCAGATTCCAGTCAAGGTGATGCCGGCAGAAAGTTTATCCCTCGAATGCATTCGGATCGCCATCACCGACAACATTTCACAAAGGAAACTTGATCTCCTGGAGATCTCCCGTGCGCTGGCACTGCTGGATAAGTGCATGAAAGACCGGGAACGCTTGTATGCAGAGGCACAAAATCTCGGATTACCCGGAAACCATCATCTCATTGAAAAAATCATTGGGATCTGTCGGCTCCCCCACCTGACTCAGGCGGGGATTTACCAGAACAGAATATCCTTGAATATGGCTGTCGAACTCCAAGGATTTGATTCTTTTACAGGGAACCTGTTGACCAGGGTTTTCATGGAACTAAAGCTAAACCAGAACAAGCAGAGGGAAATCTGCTCCCATCTCAAAGAAATCGCCCATCGTGAAAAGCGTAGTACCCAGGAGATACTGTTGTCCGAAGATATCCCGGAGGTGCTGGCGGACAAGGACCTGGATAATCTCCAGAAAACCAGGGCAGTGAGGTTGAATTTACGCAGGCGGCGTTTCCCGAATCTTTCACTATCTGAAGAATCATTCCAACGTAACCTGAGAAAGCTTAACCTGGGCAGCAGGATCAGCCTGCTCCCTCCTGAGTATTTTGAGGGGACATCCCTGAAACTCAGTATGTCTTTTAAGAACGAGACTGAATTGAAAGAACAGATTGATATTCTCAACAAAACTCTCACCAACCCGCACCTCACAAAGATTTTCCAATCCCGCTGACTTCTGGAAAATCCATCCCCCCGAATAGCGACACCGTCGCGTCACATAAAATCGTGCAACGATTTTATTATTGAACATATTTTACTTGACAAATACAATGCAAAGATTATAGGTCCATATAAGAAATAAATAAGGTTCATTAAATATGGGAATACATGAACGCAAAGAAAGAGAACGCGAGAGAAGGCGACAGCAGATTATTGTGGCCGCTAAACGTGTATTTTCTAAGAAAGGCTTCACCAGAGCTACCATGGAAGACATCGCCCATGAAGCAGAGTTAAGCCCGGGCACTTTGTATCTCTATTTCAAGAATAAAGACGAGTTGTACGCATCCCTGTCTCTCAGAATCCTGCATTACTTACTGATACGTCTGGAACATCTCAACAGTGACAACCATTTAGACATTGAAGCGCGGATATCGGGCCTTAAAGAAGCCATGTATGACGTGTACGAGTTCGACCCGATGATCCTTATTAACATGTTTCATCTGCAATCCAGCGACACCTTAAAGAATTTAACACCTGAGTTACTGTCAGAGATCAAAAGATTATCCAAACAATCACTTTCTGAAATGGCTAAACTGTTCGAGGAAGGGGTTCAGAAAGGTATTTTTATCGACAAGCACCCTATGGCCATTGCCGATACTTTCTGGGCTCTGTTTTCCGGCGTGGTTCTCTGGGAAACAAGCAAAAGCATCATCAACGAAGACAAGGATTATCTCAGGGAAACTCTCGAGATAGCCTTTGAAATATTTGACAGTGGGATCAAGAAACACTCCCACACTTCAAACCCAAAACACCCGTAAAAAAACTGTTTTTTACTTTTTACGAGGTCTTACCAAGAAGGAGGGCTGTAAATGGCAGAAAAAGAAGTTGTTGAAACATCAGAAGCGCAGATTGCGGTTCACTGGGGTGAAGAGGATTATTATTATCCCTCTTACCAGTTTGTGGCCCAGGCCAACATGAGCGATCCTGCCGTTTACGATCGGTTCGCTTTGGACAATTTTCCTAATTGTTTTAAGGAGTATGCTGACCTGCTGGACTGGTATGAATACTGGGACACCACATTGGACACCAGCGATGCACCATGCTGGAAATGGTTTGTGGGGGGAAAGATCAATGCGAGTTACAACTGTGTTGACAGACACCTCGCCAAAAACAAGAACAAGACAGCTATTCACTTCGTTCCTGAACCCATGGATGAGAAATATGAGCACGTGACCTATCAGGAACTTTATGTCCGGGTAAATGAATTTGCAGCTCTCCTGCGGGAGTTTGCCGGGTTAAAAGCCGGCGACCGCGTCACGTTGCATATGCCCATGCTCGCAGAACTTCCCATTACCATGCTGGCATGTGCCCGGCTGGGTGTTATCCATTCACAGGTTTTCGGCGGGTTCAGCGGGCGCGCATGCGCCGATCGCATCGTAGACTCCAACAGCAGGGTACTGATCACTGCCGATACTTATTACAGAAGCGGCACCCTCCTGGATCATAAACAGAATGCGGATATTGCCTGTGACCTGGCCGAAAAAGACGGCCAGAAGGTTGACAAGGTCCTGGTCTGGCAACGCTATCCGGGCAAGGCGTCCGCTCCGACACCCATGAAGGAGGGGAGGGATTATTTTGTCAACGATCTTTTAAAAGACTTCTACGGGGCACGGGTCGATCCGGTTCCCATGCCGGCGGAAGCACCTCTTTTCCTCATGTACACCAGTGGTACCACGGGTAAACCCAAGGGATGTCAGCACGGAACCGGCGGTTACATGGCCTACGTTGCCGGCACGTGTAAATACGTTCAGGATATCCATCCTGAAGATGTCTACTGGTGCATGGCCGACATCGGGTGGATTACCGGGCATTCCTACATTGTTTACGGTCCCCTGGCTGTTTGTGCTTCCACTGTCGTTTATGAAGGTGTTCCCACGTTTCCGGATGCAGGCAGGGCCTGGCGAATTGCCCAGGATCTGGATGTGAATATATTTCACACAGCACCAACGGCCATTCGGGCCTTGAGAAAATTAGGACCCGAAGAGCCGGCCAAATACAACTATCACTTCAAACACATGACGACCGTGGGTGAACCCATCGAGCCGGAGGTGTGGAAGTGGTATCATGAGGTCGTGGGTAAGGGAGAAGCCATCATTGTGGATACCTGGTGGCAGACTGAAACGGGTGGATTTCTGTGCAGCACGCTCCCGGGCATCACACCTATGAAACCTGGGAGTGCCGGGCCGGGTATGCCTGGCATCCATCCTATTATTTTGGATGACGAGGGTGAAGTGCTGCCCCAGGGCGCCGGAAAAGCGGGTAATATCTGTATCCAGAACCCCTGGCCGGGCGGTTTTCAGACTATCTGGGGTGACCGGGATCGTTTTGTGGATACCTATTATGCCAGATACTGCAAGGACCCGGAAAGCAAGCGCTGGCAGGATTGGCCCTATCTGACCGGTGATGCAGCTGTTGAATCCGAGGATGGCTATTACCGTATCCTGGGCCGAATTGACGACGTCATCAATGTGTCCGGCCACCGTCTTGGCACCAAGGAAATCGAATCGGCCTCCATGGTTTGTCCAGAGGTGGCAGAGGCGGCGGTTGTTCCGGTGAATCATGAAATCAAGGGCAAGGAGCCGGATCTTTATGTCGCGTTAAAGCCGGGTGTCGAGGCCACTGAAGAGCTGGCCAAAAAAATATCAGATGCCGTGAGTACGGAGATCGGCAAGATTGCCAAACCGAGGAAGGTCTGGATTGTTGCCGACATGCCGAAGACACGATCCGGCAAGATCATGCGACGTGTTCTGGGTGCCATCTCAAACAATATTGATGAGGGCGATGTCTCCACCCTCGCCAACCCCGAGATCGTCGAATCGATCAAGAAAATGGTTCAATCATGAGCATCGCAGATTTGTAAGGAGAACCGGCGTTGCTTGTGAGTTTCATCCATAGAATCCATATTTCCTGCAGTGCACTGCAGGAAAGGGTTTAACCAATAACCTTATTCAGCAAAGGAGAAGGTCAATGGGATCACATGTTTACTGGCTATTCTTTTTCGTCCTGCTCTACTGGGGATACTGCATTACCATCGGTGTCACCGGCTACTTGAAGGCCAAGAAAGGTACCGACTACTTTATTGCCGGTCGCGAACTCAACATCTGGGTATTTGTTCTGGCGGCCACGGCCACATCGTTCAGCGGCTGGACCTTTGTCGGCCATCCAGCCCTGATATGGAGGGACGGACTTCCGTATGGATATGCATCGTTTTATGTTATCACCATTCCGTTTACGGGCGTCCTTTTCCTGAAACGGCAATGGTTGATGGGCAAACGCTACGGTTTCGTTACCCCGGGGGAGATGTATCATCAATATTTTAACTCCGAGGCCATGCGTATCCTGACCGTTGTCGTAGCACTGTTTTTCAGTATTCCCTACCTGGGAATCCAACTGCGGGCATCGGGGGTTTTGTTTAACATTTTAACCGACGGCATGTTTTCGGTCAACGTGGGCATGTGGATGTTGGCCACGGTGGTGGCGCTATACGTTGGTTTAGGTGGTTTGCGTTCGGTTGCTTATGTTGACACGGCCCAATGTATTTTGTTGTGGTCGGGGATTGTGGCTTTGGGATTTATCTCGGTCAGTTTTGCCGGCGGTTGGGATTCCATGACATCCAAGTTCGGAGACATTGTCGTCTGGATCAACAGCGGAGGTGCCAGTGTACCCACCTGGGCAGATCCGGAGGCGGTCAAAGTGTTTATGGCCAACAAGGCGGCCATTTTTAAAATTACACCCGCTGGCCACAGTCATCTTGTGGCGGTTCCCGGTGTGATTCAATGGGTGCCTTCAGCAGGCAAGACTGTCGGTGGTGTTTGGACCGGTGTTATGGTTCTGACCTACATGTTTGCTCTGATGGGAATCCATGCCTCACCGGCATTTTCCATGTGGGCTTTTGCCAACAAGAATCCAAAACCGTTTCCGCTGCAGCAGGTGTGGGCATCCAGCCTGGGTATTGGGCTCGCCCTGTTTATTTTTACTACCATGCAGGCTATGGGCACTTGGGTAATGAGTCTGTATAGTCCAGATGGTAATGGGGAAACCGTACTGATTCTTGCTAATCTTGTGGGCGGTAAACAGGCCAACTTGGTGCCTTATTTGATTCATCTGTTGTCGAAAACAGCCCCATTTGCCGTCGGCTTGTTGGCCATTTGCGCCCTGGCAGCAATGCAGTCCACCGGTGCGGCCTACATTTCCACCGCCAGCGGCATGCTGACCCGGGACATTGTCAAACGCTTTTTCAAAAAAGACATGACCGAAACCGGGCAAACCCAGTGGGGCCGCATTAACGTGCTGGTTGTGGTCGGATCGGCCCTGGTCTTTGCTTCCATCGTACCGGGCGCCATCGTCATGCTGGGTGGGCTGGCCGTGTCTTACGGGTTTATGATGTACCCGGCCCTGATCGGCACCCTTTACTGGCCGTGGCTTACACGCCAGGGGGTTGTTGCCGGCCTGATCTGCGGAATCATTGCGGTAACGCTGACCTTTAAATTTAAATTTGGCCTTCCCTGGGGGGCTTATCCGCTGACGATTCACTGCGCAGGGTGGGGCATCATATTCAACCTGCCGGTGGCCATACTGGTAAGCTTTTTTACCCAACCGGACAAACAGGAAGCCGATCGCCGCATGGAATACCACACTTTCATCAGGCAACATGCCAGTCTGCCGGAAGACAAGCGGCCTCTGATTAAAATCGGCTGGATAGTCACCCTCGGCTGGTTCTTGTTTGCCATCGGACCTTTCTGCGTGATGGGCAACTCTATCTTTGGTGATCCGCTGAAGCCTGCAACCTGGTTCAACGGCATGCCGTCCATCTGGATCTGGCAGATCATCTGGTGGATACTGGGTGTCGCTATGATGTGGTTTCTGGCTTACAAGCTGGAAATGTCGACCAACATCAAAGGTGATGTCGAGGTCCTGAAGCACGATATTTACGAGGAATAGCACCCTGGTAAGTATTTTCCGCAGGCCCATAGGTTTTGCGGTGATGGATTGAAAATAATAGAGGGGGCGTTGCTGCCCCCTCTATTTTTGGTTTATTTTTTGATGAATGTACCGTATAGTAGCCACATGAAAATTCGAATTCAACAACTATTCATCATAGGGGCAGTTATTGCTGTTTTGGGGTGTGGGGTGGGGGTGCCAGCGTATAAGGATGCGATCCTGGACGGCGTTGCTGCGTTGAGCCGCAACAAACTGGATAAAGCAATGGTGGATTTCAACCGGGCGATCAAACTGGATCCCAGTCGTGCGGATGGATATCTGGGTCGAGCCGATGTCTTCAATGCCATGAAACAGTATGACGAGGCCCTTGTGGATTATCACCGGGCCCTTGAGATCAATCCCGGTTTTGCACAGGCTTACGCGAACCGTGGCATTGCGTACAGTCATATAGGCCAGTACAAAGAGGCCATCGAGGATTATGAAAAGGCTCTGGAGCTGGACCCTAAAATAGATAACCCTCCGAGTTTCATCAACCGTCTTTTTAGCAATGAACCGAATACCGACAAGGGTATCAGGAAACATTTAGAGTACTTGAAAAAGCAGATCAAATCTTAGGCTGTTTTGATCATTTGAGCATTCGATATTTTGATTTGTTTCGTATTTGGATATTCGAATTTAGAATTTATCCGCCTTCGCAGAATACCACGGGCTTGCCCGTGGATGAATGCAAAAGCAAAGGTTAATTGCTACGGCGCGATGTCACCCCTAAGGCAAGGCGGATAACCGCGGCGTAGCCGAAGGCGAAGACGGGTATTTTAATGGGACCACGGGTTTAC
>QMMS01000013.1 GCA_003647375.1 Deltaproteobacteria bacterium | reverse complement strand
GACAATGTAACGATAACGGCCGAACTGATCACTCCCATCGCAATGGAAAAAGAACTCAGGTTTGCTATACGTGAAGGCGGTCGAACCGTCGGTGCCGGCGTGGTAAGCGAAATAATCGAATAAAGAGAGAGATTGAATCATGATAATGAATTCAAAGATAAGAATCAGGCTCAAAGCATATGACCACAAGCTGCTCGATCAATCTGCTGCAGATATCCTGGACACTGCAAGAAAAACGGGTGCTAAGGTTGTTGGGCCTATACCACTTCCCACCGTGATCAATAAATACTGTGTTCTTCGCTCTCCTCACATCGACAAGAAGTCACGTGAACAATTTGAAATGAGAACGCACAAGAGGTTGCTGGATATATTAGAGCCGACACAACAGACGGTTGACGCATTGATGAAGCTGGACCTTTCTCCAGGTGTCGATGTAGAGATCAAGCTATAGCATAGGAATGGTTGTGAATTATGTGTAAAGGTTTAATCGGAAAAAAATTGGGTATGACCAGACAGTTTTCAGCGAAAGGCAGAGCGGTTCCCGTAACGGTTATTGAGGCGGGACCATGTGTCGTGACACAGGTTAAAACCGTTGAAAGTGATGGGTACAATGCTCTGCAGCTCGGTTTTGGGGAAAGAAAAGAAAAACGAACCAACCGACCACTGCGGGGGCACCTTAATAAGAGCGGGGCTAAAACCGCCCGGGTTCTCAAAGAGATGCCGGTTGAAAACCCACAAGAATTCAGCCCGGGTCAGAAGGTGACTGTAGAGATGTTTACCGTTGGAGAACGTGTAGAGGTGACCGGGACGTCTAAAGGACGCGGTTTCTCAGGGGTCATCAAAAGGCATGGATTTCATGGCGGAAAACAGACACATGGAAGCCATAGCCATAGAATACCCGGCTCAATTGGATGCAGTGCATGGCCGGCCAAGGTCATCAAAGGAAAGAAAATGCCCGGACAATACGGGCATGATAGAAAGACCGTCCGGAACCTGGAAATATTTGATATCAGGCCCAAGGAAAACCTCATCCTCTTGAAAGGAGCGGTACCCGGACATAATTCAAGCTTTGTTACCATTAGAAAACCGCAATTCGCAAAATAAGAACCGAGGGAATCCATGGCTGTCGTAGATGTTATAAATAGTTCAGGTAAAAAAGTTTCGCAGGTAGATTTGAATGATGAGATATTCAACGTGCCGGTGAAGAAGAGCGTCCTGCACGAGGTAGTCACCATGCAGCTGGCAAACAGGCGCGCTGGGTCTGCTTCCACCAAACACAGGTCGGATGTTACAGGGAGTGGCAGGAAATTGTTTCGGCAAAAGGGAACCGGCAGAGCGAGGAGGGGGAATATCAAAGCACCTCTGCTCAGGGGCGGTGGTGTCGCTTTTGGTCCAAAGCCGAAATCATGGGCCTACCAGGTACCCAAAAAAGTCAAAAAACTGGCGCTTAAAATGGCCTTGAGCAGCAAGTTCAAGGATGAGAATATTTTGATTCTGGACCAATTCGAGCTCGATGAGATCAAGACCAGGGCTTTTTCGGAGGTAGTCGAAAATCTGAATATGGAGAATGCGTTGATTATTATCGATCAGGAGAACGAAAATCTCGCGCTTTCTTCCAGAAACATATCCGAATTCAAAGTAATGAGATTCGAGGGGCTCAATGTATATGATATTCTGAAGCACAAGACCCTTGTCCTGCTTGAAGCTTCTGTAAAGGCGATCGAAGGGAGGCTGCTCTAATGATCCAGTACGACATTATCATTCGACCCCTGATTACTGAAAAAACCAGCATCCAGAAAGAAGATCATAATCAGTTATCCTTTGAGGTCGATCGTCGGGCAAACCGTGTCGAAATCAGAAGAGCTATCGAAAAGATTTTCGATGTCAGGGTGGCCAATGTCCGCACGATGCAGGTTAAAGGCAAAGTTAAACAACGGGGCCGTATTGAAGGTAGACGAAGAAACTGGAAAAAAGCGATTGTGAACCTCATGCCGGGCGAGAGAATCGATTTTTTTGAAGGGGTATAAATATCGTTTTAGGTTTTAGGTTTTAGGTTGGCATTCCGCTTTTTACTTAAAACTTAACACATAAAACCTAAAACCAACGAGTTCGGCTTTTTCGAGCTCGTTCATTAGGAGATAGGTATGGGTACAAGAAGAGTTAAACCGACATCACCGGGACGTCGATTTCAATCATATGCTTCGTTTGAAGAGATTACCAAGAAAAAACCCGAAAAAAATTTGCTGCGAATCATCAAAAAGAGCGGTGGGCGTAACGCAAACGGGCGGGTTACCAGTCGTCATCGCGGGGGCGGTCACAAACGATATTACCGGATTGTAGATTTTAAGAGAGACAAGGTCGGTATCCCTGCAAAAGTCGCTTCAATTGAATACGATCCCAATCGGAGTGCCAGGATTGCCCTTCTTCAATACGCAGATGGTGAGAAGCGATATATCCTTGCCCCGTTGCGTCTCTCCGTGGGCGATGAAGTGATGTCCGGGCCCGAAGCTGATATTAAACCGGGCAATACGCTTCCATTGAAAAGCATTCCGCTTGGAACGCATATTCATAACATCGAACTGCGTCTTGGTAAGGGCGGACAGATCGTCCGAAGTGCAGGAACGTATGCGCAGCTCATGGCCAAAGAAGATCGTTATGCGCTGGTCAAACTTCCCTCGAGCGAGGTCCGAATGGTATTGCTTAATTGTATGGCAACTGTCGGACAGATCGGAAATGTGACCCACGAAAATATCAATCTGGGCAAGGCCGGTCGTAAACGATGGCTTGGCAAGAGACCCAAGGTGAGGGGTGTAGCCATGAACCCGGTGGATCATCCCATGGGTGGTGGTGAAGGCCGCTCATCAGGTGGACGGCATCCATGTACACCATGGGGCGTGCCTACAAAGGGCTACAGAACCCGAAAAAACAAACAAACCGACAGGTTTATCGTCAAAAGGCGTACCAAAAGATAGAATGTCCGCAACACTGCCTCTCAGCAGAATCAAGCGGGAACAACCGGATAAAATAACACAGTTCAGGAGAATTTATGCCACGGTCTTTAAAAAAAGGTCCATTCATCGACCAGAAGTTAATGAACAAGGTGGAGACTGCCCAGTCATCCAGGAGCAATCAGGTAATAAAGACCTGGTCCCGGCGATCGACCGTCATTCCCGAAATGGTGGGCATAACGTTTGCGGTTCATAACGGGAGAAAATTTATTCCGGTTTTTGTTACAGAAAACATGGTGGGTCATAAACTGGGTGAGTTTTCACCGACGAGAACGTTTTATGGTCATGCCGGAGATAGAAAATCGAAGTTAAGAAGATAACACTTTTTAAAAGGGAGTTTCGGTAATGGAGGTCAAGGCGGTAACCAAATACGTTCGTATTTCGCCCCAGAAAGTCAGGAAATTAGCGGGCGTTATCAAAGGACAGCCGGTAGAATCCGGATTGAACATGCTGAAGTACATGCCGCAGAAGGCGGCGGGTTTCGTGGAAAAGACGGTTCGGTCCGCTGCTGCAAATGCCGACAACAATCACGGTATCGATGTGGATTCCCTGGTAATTCAAAACCTCATTGTCGACCAGGGTCCTTCGTTGAAGAGGTTTCGGGCCAGAGCACGGGGACGCGGTGCCAGGATATTGAAAAAGTCCAGCCATATAACAGTCGTATTAGCTGAAAAGGCTTTATAAAAAGGAGGTACGAGCTTGGGTCAGAAAGTAAATCCGATTGGATTAAGATTAGGGATCGTCAAGACATGGGATTCCAGATGGTATGCCGGGAAGAATTATGCGGACTATATCCTCGAAGATCATAAAATCCGTAAATTCATCAAGAAGAAACTGTATCATGCAGGTATCTCCCGGATAGAAATCGAAAGATCTGCCAAGCGTGTACGCCTGCGAATATTTACAGCCAGGCCCGGGATTGTGATCGGAAAAAAAGGTTCTGAAATAGAGCAGTTAAAGCGGGATCTGGAAGTGTTGATTTCGCAGGAAGTTCTCATCGATATTCAGGAAGTTCGAAAACCCGAGGTTGATGCACAACTCATGGCTGAAAACGTTGCACTGCAAATAGAGCGCAGGGTTGCTTTCAGAAGAGCTATGAAAAGAGGTGTGTCTTCGGCAATGCGCTTCGGCGCACAGGGTGTCAAGATTATCTGTTCCGGGAGACTGGGTGGTGCCGAGATGGCCAGGACGGAATGGTACAAAGAAGGCAGGGTTCCCCTGCATACCTTGAGAGCGGACATTGACTATGGGTTTACAGAAGCCAAAACCACATACGGTCTTATCGGTATAAAAGTGTTCATTTTCAAGGGAGAGATACTGAGCAAACAAGACACGGAACCGGGTCGTGCCTAGCCGGTCGAAAACAAATAACATAAGCAAGGGCGAGCGTTACCGAAACGGAATTTAGAAAGATCGCTTCAAAGCCCTTTAACAGGAGATAAACCATGCTGAGCCCTAAAAAGGTAAAGTATCGAAAAAAACAAAAAGGCAAAATGCGGGGGTTGGCCCGACGAGGTGGCCAGCTAAATTTCGGGGAGTTCGGTTTGCAGGCCGTCGAATGTGGTACCCTCAGCAATAAACAGATTGAAGCTGCGCGTATTGCCATGACGCGTCATGTCAAGAGAGGTGGAAAACTCTGGATACGCATTTTCCCAGACAAACCCTTCACGAAAAAACCGGCTGAAGTTCGTATGGGGAAAGGCAAGGGCGCTCCTGAAGGATGGGTTGCGGTTGTCCGTCCAGGAAGAATTTTGTACGAGATGGGGGGTGTGCCCAAGGATCTTGCCAAAGAAGCTCTTCGGCTTGCGTCGCACAAACTTTCCGTTAAAACGAAATTTGTGGAAAGGAGTGTGGGCTAATGAAGTCAAAAGAAATTCGGGATCTCAGCTCTGATGAGCGGCAGCAGAAGCTGATCAATTTGAAAGAGGAATTGTTTAACCTTCGCTTTCAACACGGCATTGGACAGATTGAGAACCCAACGAAGCTAAAGATGACCAAATCCGATATCGCGCGCGTCATGACCATTATTCGTGAAACAGAAAACCAAAACCAGGAATAGGCGATAAAAGCTGTTATGAAAACAATAGGAATGAAAAGACAACAGGTTGGAACGGTTGTAAGTGATAAAATGGATAAGACGGTTACGGTCCAGGTTGAAAGACTCGTGAAGCATCGCTTTTACGGGAAATATATTCGCAAACGCGCTAAATTTTCTGCTCATGACGCGTCCAACGAATGCCGGATTGGAGACGAGGTGCTGATGACGGAATCGCGGCCCTTGAGCAAAAACAAAAGATGGCGTATTGCCAAAATTGTTAAAAAAGCTGTTTGATATAAAGGAATAGAAAGATGATTCAGGCGGAAACAAAACTGACCGCAGCGGACAACTCGGGCGCCAAGATTCTTTACTGTATTAAAGTTCTTGGCGGATCCAGAAGGCGGTATGCAAGTATTGGCGATATTATTGTCGTTTCGGTCAAGGAAGCCATCCCCAATGCAAAGGTCAAAAAGGGAGATGTTCTCAAGGCAGTTGTTGTCCGTACAAAAAAAGAAATAAGGAGACCGGACGGGTCTTTTATTCGATTTGATGATAACTCAGCGGTTTTGATTAACGCACAGAAAGAACCGATCGGGACACGTATATTTGGGCCGGTTGCGAGGGAATTACGCGCCAAGCGATTTATGAAAATCGTGTCATTGGCACCTGAAGTTCTATAATCCGATGGGCCCGTGGAGACGAGGATATGTTAAGAGACAAGAGTCACATAAAAAAAGATGACAAAGTAAAGGTCATTACCGGTAAGGACAAAGGCAAGATTGGTAAAGTGTTGAGGGTTGATAGGAAGAAGGATCGAATTCTCGTCGAGAACATCAATGTCGTTAAACGACATACCCGTCCAACTGCTAAAAATCGCCAGGGTGGTATCGTTGAAAGTGAAGCAACTGTGCCGTGGTCGAATGTGATGCTGATGTGCGGCAAATGTTTGAGCCCGGTTCGTATCCAGATGCGACGGCTGGATGACGGGAAAAAAGTGCGTTCTTGCAGAAAATGCAATGAAATTATAGATGCATAACCCGGGATCTTATTCAGTTTCTGACGAAATCGGCGCATAGAACGTTTCAGACGCTTGAATCAAACAGGGAGATCTAAGATCGAGGAAAACAGAATGTCACAGATGAAAGAATATTACGAAAAAGAAGTCATGCCGGCGCTGGTTGACACCTTTAAATACGGCAATATCATGCAGGTGCCCAAGCTGGAAAAAATAGTGTTGAACATAGGAATGGGTGAGGCAATTCAAAACATCAAAGTGCTCGATTCTGCTGTAGTAGAGCTCACAGCTGTTGCCGGCCAGCGACCGGTGATAACGCGGGCAAAAAAGTCGATTGCAGCTTTTAAGCTCAGAACCGGCATGCCGATTGGCTGTATGGTGACTCTCCGAAAGCATCGCATGTATGATTTTTTAAACAAGCTTGTCAATATCGCATTACCGCGTGTTCGTGATTTCAGAGGTGTTTCCGGTAATGCCATGGATGGAAGGGGCAATTATTCCCTGGGTATCAAAGAGCAGATTATTTTCCCGGAAATCGATTACGATAAGATTGATAAAATCAAGGGCATGAATATCACTATCGTTACAACCGCAAAAACAGATGAAGAAGGGAAAGAGCTTCTCAAAAAGCTTGGTATGCCGTTTAAAAATTGACGGTTCTCGTAAAAAGCCCAACTTCTACGTTGTGCTGCATTTTGCAATCATTCAACGTACAACGCGTACGCCTCATGATTACAAAACTTGCATGCCTTGAATTTAAACTTTTTACGAGAACTGACTATATCGGACTTTTCGCTTTGGAGCGACAAAGTCGCGTCCTATAAAATTGTGTAACGATTTTATTGACGAGGGAGGATAATTTGGCAAAAACAGCGCTAAGAAATAAAGCAGCCGCAAAACCGAAATTCAAGGTAAGGGCGTATAACAGATGCCCCATTTGTGGCAGACCCCGAGCTTTTCTTCGGAAATTCGGTATCTGCAGAATCTGTTTTCGTGACTTTGCATCACAGGGGAAACTACCAGGCGTCATAAAGTCGAGCTGGTAAATAGAGCGGTTTCGGTGGCGGACATCGAAACTTACGGTTTCAACAAGCGCACAGCTTGATAGGTTAAGAGAGATAGGAGAAGACAATGGCGATGAGCGATCCAATTGCCGATATGCTGACCAGGGTTCGGAATGCCGGCAAGGCAAAGTTCAATAGTGTCGACATACCCGGTTCCAAGATGAAATTCGAATTGGCAAAATTACTGAAAGACGAAGGCTATATCCGCAACTATAAATTCATAAAGGACAACAAACAGGGTGTACTGCGGGTCTACCTGAAATATAACGACAAACAGGAACACTCGATTCTTAGCATAGACCGTGTGAGCAAACCGAGCAAAAGGGTCTACATGAAGGGCAAGGACATCAAGCCGGTGTACAGTGGATTGGGTATTGCCGTTTTATCGACGTCCAAAGGGATTATGACGGACAAGCATGCCAGGGAAAAGAATATTGGTGGAGAGATTATCTGCAATGTCTGGTAATCGCTGTGATGATAAAAGAATTCCGTGGAAGGACGTTAACGAAGTCTCATAAAATGTTAGGCGACAGTGGAGGTTAACCCATGTCTCGAGTTGGGAAAAAACCGATTCCGGTTCCAGATAAAGCAAAAATTAGTTACAAAGATAAAGTGCTGACCGTCCAGGGTGACAAGGGAAGCCTTACTAGAGAAATTCATCAGGCCATTGATTTGGAGATAGCAGACAACATCATACATGTAACGATGCTCAATGAAAACAGGGAGAATCGGGCATTGCAGGGTTTGACGAGAAGTCTGGTGGCGAATATGGTGACGGGTGTCAGCACTGGTTTTGAGAGGGTTCTTGAAATCAATGGCATCGGCTATCGTGCCGAGCTGAAAGGCAAAAGTATTGTATTTAACCTCGGCTTTTCAAATCCGATAACGTTTAACCTGCCGGACGGCGTATCGGCTACATCGGAAAAGAACAATATTGTGAAGCTCTTTGCCATTGACAAGGAGCTGCTTGGACGCACCGCTGCCTCAATCCGGCAGTTGAGACCACCTGAACCCTATAAGGGGAAAGGCATCAAGTATGCAGAAGAGCACGTTCAGCGAAAAGCAGGAAAAACCGGAACCAAATAACAGAAAATGACTTAGGACGATAAAATGGGCGCAACAAATCCAAGCAAATTAGCACGGTTGAAAAGAAAGAAGCGGATCCGAAAGCACCTGAGCGGTACGGACCAGAAGCCGCGTTTGAGTGTATTTCGAAGTTCAAAACATATTTATGTGCAACTGATCGATGATGTCAGCGGTAGTACACTGGCGGCTGCAAGCAGTATGGAGAAAGTGGTGAGGGATCAGCCAAAATTTGAAAGCAAGGTTGCAACGGCAGAACACATCGGCAAGATTCTGGGAGAGAGAGCGGTCGAGAAAGGCGTTAAAAAGGTCGTCTTCGACCGGAACGGTTTTCAATATCACGGTCGCGTAAAAGCTGTTTCAAAAGGCGCCAGAGATGCGGGACTGGTGTTCTAGGAGCTATTTCAAAGTAAGGAGGCAGACCCTTGTTCAGAAAAGATAAGGAAGAAAGCGATTTAATTGATAAAGTTGTACATATCAGCCGTGTAGCCAAGGTTGTCAAGGGCGGCCGCAGGTTCAGTTTCAGTGCTATTGTCGTTGTAGGCGATGGTGATGGAAATGTCGGGTATGGTCTTGGAAAGGCCGGGGAAGTCCCGGAAGCCATACGAAAAGGCGTTGAAAGGGCCAAAAAGAATATGTCCCAGGTGGCGCTGATTGAAGGAACAATTCCTTTTCGAGTTGTCGGAAAATACGGCGCCGGGAAGGTGCTGTTAGCCCCTGCATCCAAAGGTACCGGTGTGATCGCGGGCGGTGCTGTCCGGGCCGTTCTGGAGGCAGCCGGCGTACAGAATATTCTTACCAAGTGTCTGGGCTCTCACAATCCCCACAACATTGTCAAGGCGACAATCGAGGGACTTCAGCAACTCCAAACCCGCGAGCAGGTTGCCGCCAGGCGGGGAATTTCTGTTGAAGATTTATAAATCGAGGAAGAATTCATGGCTGAGAAATTGAATATAACGCTGGTTAAAAGTATGATAGGCAGGCCTGAAAAGCACCGCAGGGTGTTGTACGGGATGGGGCTCAGAAAAATGAACAGAACGGTTCAGCTTGAGGACACACCCTCCATTCGAGGGATGATCAATGCGGTTTCACATTTAGTCAAGGTTGAGGAGAACAGCGATGAGATTAAATGAACTTTCTCCGGCAGCCGGATCGAAAAAATCCAAGAATAGAAAAGGCCGGGGTGTCGGATCCGGAAATGGGAAAACCGCCGGGCGCGGTACCAAGGGATATAACAGCCGTTCAGGCGGTGGTGTCAGGCCCGGGTACGAAGGTGGCCAGATGCCGATTCACCGAAGGCTTCCTAAACGTGGATTTACCAATATTTTCAGCAAAAAAATCGTGACGATAAATATTCGGGATCTGAAACGATTTGATAGCGGTAGTGTGGTTGACGAAACCGCTCTGGTGGGTTGCGGCCTTGTGAAGGGTTCGCGCGATGGTATCAAGCTGCTTGGACACGGCGACATTGATTATCCGTTGACCATCAAGGTGAACACGGTAAGCAGAAATGCAAAAACGAAAATCGAAGCTGCGGGTGGAAACGTAGAGGTCGTATAATGATAGGTAGTGGATTCCAGAACATATTCAAGATTCCAGAGCTTAAAAAGCGTATTTTATATACACTGGCGCTTCTAACGGTTTACCGGATCGGTGTGCATGTACCCACACCCGGGATCGATACCGTTGCACTGGCATCCTTTTTTGCTAAAGCTAAAGGAACTCTCCTGGGTTTGTTCGACATGTTTTCCGGTGGCGCCCTGGAGAGGTTGTCCGTTTTTGCTTTGGGCATCATGCCGTACATCAGCGCTTCTATTATTCTGCAGCTGTTGACTGTTGTGGTTCCACATCTCGAGCGGCTTTCCAAGGAAGGTGAACAAGGTCGGAAAAAGATCACGCAGTATACCCGCTACGGGACGGTTGTCTTGAGTATTATTCAGGGATTCGGTATCAGTGTCGGCCTCGAGAGCATGACCTCGCCGGGCGGGGCACCGATAGTTATCGATCCGGGATGGAGCTTTCGTCTCATGACGGTGATTACCCTGACTTCCGGGACCGCCTTTATCATGTGGTTGGGTGAACAGATTACCGAACGCGGTATCGGAAACGGTATTTCCCTGATTATCTTTGCGGGCATTGTTGCCGGAATACCCAGTGCGATCGGTAACTCGTTCCGGTTGATTTCAACCGGCGAGATGGGGATTTTCTCGGTACTGATTCTGGGTGTTTTGATGGTAGCGGTTATCGGCTTCATTGTTTTCGTCGAACAGGGGCAACGCCGGATTCCGGTGCAGTACGCAAAACGGGTTGTGGGACGCAAAATGTATGGCGGACAGAGTACACATCTCCCGCTTAAGGTCAATACCGCCGGCGTTATACCGGCCATATTTGCATCATCCATCATCATGTTTCCGGCTACCATAGCCAGCTTTATCGCCATACCGTGGGTAAAGGGCATCGCCGACTCCATGCAGCCCGGAAATTGGTTGTACCAGCTGCTGTTTGTAGGGTTTATCTTTTTCTTCTGCTACTTTTATACTGCGGTCACATTCAACCCGGTGGATGTCGCGGACAACATGAAAAAACAGGGGGGGTATATTCCCGGAATCCGTCCTGGAAAACGTACTGCCGACTATATCGACAGAGTTCTTACCCGCATTACACTGGGCGGTGCAATTTACGTATCGGCGGTATGTGTGCTGCCTTCCATATTGATTACCAAATTCAATGTGCCTTTTTATTTTGGTGGTACAGCGCTTCTGATCGTCGTTGGCGTGGCTATCGATACGATATCGCAAATCGAGTCTCATATGCTAACGCGCCATTATGAAGGTTTCTTAAAAAAGGGTGGTGTCAAGGGCAGACGCTAGAAAATATTAATAGGGTAAATCGTTCTAAGATTTTATTCAATCAATCAAAAAAGGATGAAGCAAGATGCCGAAGGAAGAGGCAATCAAGGTTGAGGGCATTGTGCTTGAGACATTGCCGAATGCGATGTTCAAGGTCGAACTTGAAAATAAACACCAGGTCCTGGCGCATATTTCGGGAAAGATGCGCATGCATTTCATTAAAATTCTACCTGGTGACAAGGTGAGCGTGGAGCTTTCACCTTATGACCTGACACGCGGCAGAATTACGTATCGGTCCAAATGATACGGTTGCCGGTGGATGGGAATTCAGCTACACAGTTCTGGAACTCGAGTACTACAACCGAATGGGTTATATCGAAAGAGAATAAGGAGATGCACACATGAAAGTCAGGGCATCGGTAAAAAAAATGTGCAATAATTGTAAAATCATTCGTCGGAAAGGTGTCGTGCGCGTTATATGTACGAACAAACGGCATAAACAGAGGCAAGGATAGAGGAGGATAGGCTTTGGCACGAATTGCTGGCGTAGATTTACCTAGAGGCAAACGTATAGAAATAGGCCTTACATATATTTATGGTATAGGCAGAACCACATCGAGCAGGATCTTGTCCCAGCTCAACATCAGTTCGGATACCAAAACAGACAATCTGTCAGAGTCTGAAATAAACAGTATTCGAAAGGTCATAGACAATGAATGCAAGGTAGAGGGAACACTTCGAACCGAAGTTTCCATGAATATTAAAAGACTCATGGATCTGGGCTGTTACCGCGGCCTGCGTCATCGAAAATCATTGCCTGTTCACGGACAGCGTACCAGCACGAATGCGAGGACACGCAAGGGACCGAAACGGTCTGCCGTCAAGAAAAAGGGTGGCATCAAGAAAAAATAATAACACGTAACAAATTGATTAAACAGGGATATTATATATGCCGAGAAAAACCCGAACAAAAAAGAAAGAGAAGAAAAACATCTCCAGCGGTGTTGTTCATATTCAGTCCACATTCAATAACACCATCGTAACAATCACGGATCCGGGTGGTAACGTGGTTGCCTGGTCAAGTGCCGGAGTTCATGGTTTCAAGGGATCTCGGAAGAGTACGCCTTTTGCCGCACAACTTACAGCTGAGGATGCAGCGAAAAAAGCCATGGAGCATGGCATGCGAAACGTCGAAGTCTACGTAAAAGGACCTGGTGCAGGCAGGGAATCAGCATTGCGATCACTGCAGGCCGCAGGATTTAATATCCTTCTAATAAAGGATGTGACGCCGATTCCCCATAATGGGTGTCGGCCACCCAAAAGACGCCGGGTATAAAGGAGGATAATTTGGCACGATATTGCGGAGCTGTCTGCAGGATATGCAGACGCGAAAATTTAAAATTATTTCTTAAGGGTGACCGCTGTTACTCAGATAAATGTGCTTTTGACCGACGGGGGTATGCCCCCGGTGATCACGGTCAGCGGCGGAGAGGGAAAACATCAGACTATGGTATCCAGCTGCGTGAAAAGCAGAAGGTGAAACGTACGTACGGACTTTCAGAAAAACAGTTTCACTTATTTTTCGGCAGGGCAGATCATCAAAAAGGCATCACGGGTACCAATCTGCTCGTTTCACTTGAGCGCAGATTTGATAATGTTGTTTATCGCCTGGGCCTGGTGAATTCGAGAACACAGGGTCGCCATTTTGTTCGTCACAACCATTTCCTCGTGAATGGAAAGAAGGTTAACATTCCTTCGTATTTGCTGAATGTCGGAGACGTTATAGAAGTCAAAGAAAAGAGCAAAAACATTCAAGCGATAAATGATTCAATGGATGCGGTTGTCCGGAGAGGTATTCCCCAGTGGCTCGACCTGGAAAAAGAAAATCTTAAAGGAACGGTAAAAGGATTTCCTGTTCGGGAAGATATTGCCATGCCGATACAGGAACAGCTTATCGTAGAGCTTTATTCCAAATAAAATCGTCGGAACGATTTCAAGATAATCTGGAGAAAAATAATGACTTCAAGTGATATTATGTTCATGAACTGGCAAGCGATGATAAAGCCTAAAAAGGTTGAAGTAGATAGTACACCTTCATATGGTAAGTTTGTCTGCGAGCCTCTGGAAAGGGGATTCGGTATAACGATCGGCAATTCTTTAAGGCGAATCATCCTTTCATCCCTTCATGGAGCTGCCATTGTAACGGTTAAATTCGAGTCCGTCATGCACGAGTTTACGACCATTCCAGGCGTTCTCGAGGATATTACGGAAATCATTCTGAATTTAAAGGAAGTTCGCTTGAGAATGGCCGGAACGAACCCGAGAACCATCTACATTGATGCCAATGGCAAGGGAATGGTAACGGCCGGTGATATTGTCAGTGACGACGGAAAAGTCGAAGTTCTCAATAGGGATCATCATATCGCGACATTATCTGAAAAGAGCGAGTTGAAGATGACCATGACGGTTAACATCGGCAAAGGATATTCTCTGGCCGAATCAAATAAGGACGAGGATGCACCGGTGGGAACCATCCCTATCGATGCTGTGTTCTCACCTGTTAAACGCGTTAATTATGTTGTTGGCAATGCACGGGTAGGCCAGCGAACTGATTACGATAAACTAACGCTGGAAGTCTGGACAGACGGCAGTGTCATTCCGGAAGATGCCGTTGCTTATGCCGCAAAGATATTCAAGGAGCAGATGGCTATTTTCATCAATTTCGATGAAGATCTTGAACCGGATCCTGACGAGGCGTCGGAAGAACAGCAGAAACCCAAGTTCAACGAAAATCTCTATCGGAGTGTCGAAGAACTTGAACTTTCCGTACGCAGTGCCAATTGTTTGAAAAATGCGGAGATATTGAAACTTTACCAGCTTGTTCAGAAATCTGAAGCTGAAATGCTGAAAACGAAAAATTTTGGCAGAAAATCCTTGAACGAAATAAAGGAAGTATTGACCGATATGGGACTTTCCCTGGGGATGAAGCTGGACGGGTTTGTTCCTCCTGCGGAAGATGAAGAGGAAGGAGATTAAACAGTAAAATGAGACATCGAAAATCAGGTGTAAAGTTAAATATGACGAGCAGTCACAAGAATGCCATGTTTCGAAACATGGTGACCTCCTTGCTCAAATATGATCGTATTCAGACGACAGATGCCAAGGCAAAGGAACTGCGCCGTTGGGCTGATCATATCATCACATTAGCCAAGAGGGGTGATCTGCATGCCCGAAGACAAGCCATGTCCATCGTGCGGGAAAAGGCTGTTGTTCACAAGGTCTTTGAAGAGGCGCCCAAGCGCTTTGCAACTGTTTCCGGGGGCTATACGCGGATCGTCAAGATCGGGAGACGGCCCGGTGATGCTGCTCCGGTTTCTCTGATTGAGCTGATTACACCGGAGCCCAAGAAAAAGAAAACAACGAAAAAGACCAAAACAGCGACACCCAAAAAGACAGCGCCGAAGAAGACGGCTGAAAAGAAAACAAAAGTCGCGAAGACCGAAACAGATGCACCGGAAGCCTCCAAGGTGACGTCCGATTCTGTCGAGGAAACGCAAGCGCCTTCCGAAGCAGCCGCAGAAGAAACCGTTGTCGATGTGGAGAAAAAAGCAGCGAAGGCCAAGCCAGAACCTGAAGGCAAGGCATCGGTCAGTGAGGATGAAGCGGCTGAGGATACCGAGAAAAAAGAATAGATTACCCAACAGAATTGATTCAAAAAAGGCCCTGATGTTTCATCAGGGCTTTTTTTAATGGGATTATAACTCAAAAGAAGGTTGGCGGTATCGCGGACGGATAATCCCTGTGCGAACGTGAAAAACTCGCTCCCAAGAGCCCGTAATGCCGAACAGGGCCATATATTTAAGATAAATTTTGTTTTTAAATACCGGATGCGTTTATCTGGTTATATTTACAAGCTGTTCGGTATAACGGGCTCTATGGACCTCAGACAGTTTCACTTTCGCACAGGGATCATCCATCCACTTTCGCGGGTTACCTTTTTATTGGTTATAAGCCCGAAATGAAATATTGAATATCGAACAAGAAACCGCAGAATGTCGAAGTAAGACATGCTACCATTGATATTATATTGCTCCGGAGGATAAATACCCTACTGTTGTCATTCCTGCGAAGGCAGGAATCCAGAAAAGCACTGGATGCCGGATCAAGTCCGGCATGACGGAGTTGGCTATTTAGTTGCCAGGTTATTAAATGGCAGAGCGCAGCGATTCCAGCCTTCGTCAATCGTCATTCCTTGTGCGATATTCTGTGGTTCTAATAATCGATATACAGCACCCCGTTGAGATGATCGATCTCGTGTTCTATAAGACCGGCAGAACGTCTTGTTGCCACCAGTATTTCTTCTTTATTTTGTAAGCTTTGATAACGCACTTTTACGTAATCGGCGCGCGGGACCATCCGGGTTGGATGCCTGGGCAGTGACAGGCAGTATTCACTGTTCTCATAAAATCCTTTTTTGACCCGTATTTCCGGGTTTACAAGAACTTTTAGCTCTCCGTACAGGCCGCAGATCGTCAATCGTTTTTGAACACCGACCTGGGGCGCCGACAGTCCCTTACAAAGAGACCCTTTCGTAAAAAAATCAATTGGCGCGCGGGTTCTCAATATGCCGATCATCTTATCCGCCAGCGATATGACGTCATCATCGATGGCTTTTACCGGTAGTGAAACGCGCCTGAGAATGGGATTTGGGTACATCACAATAGGGAGTGCGGTGGATTTTGCGTGGAAGAATTTCAGCAGGGTCAGGACGCCTGTGATGCCGGCGATCCCATATAATCCCGCCTTCACTAATTGTCTTCTATGCACGTAACCACGCCACGGCTTCTGTTTTATCTCTTGGGTTGCCCCTGATGGACACCGCCAGGATACCCTGCCTCTCAGTGATCTCAAATGTCATAGCCATTGGACGATACCTTTCATAAATTCATAAAACAAACTTAAGTTTAAGGTTCTTCTCCCGATTAGTTGGGAGAAAGGGTCCCAGGGGTCCAGGATTCAAGGATTCAAGTGTTTGTTTTCCAGGGATTTGATCATCGTTTTCAGCATTCTCTCAACATCCCCGATCTCCTCTTTTAATTCCTGAAGACCCTTTTTATCCACATAATCCAAGTCACCAGATATCATCGTTTATGCAAACAAAGCTTATACGATTTTTGCCAAACGTTTAACTCTTTATAATTTTTAAGCATTTCACTCGAATCCTCGAATCCTCGAATCCTCGAATCCTCGAATCCTCGAATCCTCGAATCCTTGGATCCTTCATTTAGATCAACTCTTTTGGAGATGATCCAGTTTTAATTATGATTCTTTCCCTCGAGGGTGTCAATCAAAATGAACCATGAAAAGCACCATTTCGTGATCACGTTTCATGAAAACATGGTTCGATTTTATCCTTGACTATTCGCCTTTGTAGCTGTAATTTAGCTTTAATTCCGCTTTGACAAATGATTGTAGTTGAGTTCGAACCATGACCCGTATTGGAAAAGGAGGCACAGATGTTTAAAAAATTATCCATAATATTAACGGTCTGTCTGGTCAGTCTAACTTTCTTTTTTGGGATTGCACTTGCAGGACCATCATTGGATGCATGGAAACCGGCTTTCGATCCGTCCGGAGCCACGTATCGCTGCATTGTTTCCAATGTGTCACACCCTGTTATCAAGGGAGTCTACGCCGGATTTGCTATCCGGGATGAACTGTGGAAGCGAACCAACGGGCAAATCTATCTTGACTACAAACCCTTCTCCATGCTGGGCGGCGAAGTTGAAGTCCTCAACCAGTTGCAAATGGGAGCCATCCAGGGCATGGGTGTCAGCTCTGTTGCTGCGACCAACCTGGGCCCGCGGTTTGGGCTCGTTAATCTGCCGTTTCTGATCAATTCTTTCGACAAGCTGGACAAGTTTGTCGGCAACAAGAAACTGTTTGATCACTTCATGATGGCCATGGATCACCAGGGAATAACCGGACTCGACATCACCGGTTACGGTAATTATGGCTGGGCCACCACCACGCCGGTAAGAACCCTGGCAGATGCCAAAAAAATCAAGTTTCGAACAGCCGAAGCCATCGTTAACCAGATCATATACAGGGAGTGGGGATTCAACCCCGTGGCCATGCCCTGGCCGGATGTCCCGGTAGCCCTGAAACAGGGTGTCATCGAAGGTCTCGACCATACCCCTATGGTCTGCAACATCACCAAGAAATTCGAAGTAGCTAAATACTACACGTATGTCAACTATGCCCAGGGTCTCTTTATCTGGATCTTCAATAAAGCCTGGCTCGAGAAGCTGCCGGCGGATCTGCGACAGACCTTTGTGGAAGTGGTGCACGATGTCAGTGCCGATATTCGAAAACAAACTGCTCAGCAGGAAACAGATCAGATTGCCAAGGCAAAAGCTGCCGGCATCGAATTCATCAGCCTGTCTGATGCGGCCATGGATGTTCTCCAGAGAAAAGGTAATGTCGCCCACGTAAAAATGGCAGGTGATATCAACCAGCTCTATTCCGGGGATGCCTATCGACCGGCTAATTATTTGAAAGAAGTACAGGATTTCATGGGCTACAAGCCATAATACCTGCAACTGTAAATATAAAAGGGGCTTCGGATATACCGGGCCCCTTTTATCTTGAGTTTGCGTCGAGAGGTTATCGATGATTAAAAAGACACTTGGGTTTTTAGACAAGATTTTAAGCTTTTTTGAGGACTGGACCCTCTTCATTGCCGTGATGATCGCCCTTTCGGCTCTTTTTATTAATGTGGTGCTGCGGTATGGATTTAATTATACGCTGGCATGGTCTGAAGAACTGGTGCGGGAGGTAATCATCTATACGACACTCATCGGCTGCAGTGCAGCGATCAAGCAGCGCAAAATGATCAAGATCGATGCATCGGTCCAACTGCTCCCGAAACTGAAAGTGCCGTTGAACTTTTTCAGTAATTTTGTCACCATGATATTTGCATATATGATGATTCATTACGGCTTTCTCATGGTGGCTCTCCAATACCGGACCCATCAAAAGACCATCATCATGCAGATTCCCCTGGCGTATCTCTACGGCATGCTGCCCTTGATGGGTACCCTGATGTTTATCCGAACCCTGCAGGTCATTTACGAAGATGTGATGGAATTGAAAAATAAAAATATTGAGGAGAGTTCCTGAATGGAAACCAGTGACATTATTATCCTTTCGATTCTGTTGGGTTGCATGGCAACCTATATCCCCGTATTCATGTGCCTCTTTTTTACAGCTGCACTGGGATTTGTTATTTTCACGGACCTGCCACTCTTATTGCTGGCGCAAACTCTTTTCCGCTCCATGGACAATTTTGCTCTTGTGGTGGTTCTGTTTTTTATCCTTTGCGGGAATATTATGACGGCCGGGAGTATCGTCGAAAAACTCATCAAGGTTGCCAATGCACTGGTGAGCTGGCTGCCGGGTGGCCTGGGCATGGCCGGCGTCCTTGCCTGCGGGCTATTCGGTGCAATTTCCGGCTCTACGGTTGCCACCGTGGTAGCACTGGGCGGATTCATGATTCCTGCATTGATCAAACACGGCTATCCGGAAAAATACACCATAGGATTGATGACCACCTCGCCCAACCTGGGTGTCATCATCCCCCCAAGTATCGGGATGATTCTCTTCAGCATGATCAGTAACGTATCCCTGGAAGGTCTTTTTCTCACCGGTTTTTTACCGGGTGTTCTGATTATGCTTGGCGTATGTGTTTATACTTATGTGATTTTTCGCAAGAGGACTGAAATCACAAGATTGCCGGTTCCAAATTTTAAAGAGACTCTGACTGTCTTGAAGGAGGGCTTCTGGTCGCTGATGCTGCCGGTTATTATATTCGGCGGTATTTTTTCCGGTGCTTTCACAGCCAATGAGGCGGCTGTTGTGGCCTGTGTCTATGCATTCATTGTCGAGATTTTTATCCATAAATCCATGAAATTGAGCCAGGTCAAGGAGATTACGGTCTCGTCGGCCATAACATCGGCCACGCTGTTGATCATTGTTGCGGGTGCCACCTGTTTTGGCCGATTGCTCACGCTGGAAAGCATCCCGGGACGGATTACCGAAACCGTTCTTTCCGCCATCCAATCTCCCATACTGTTTTTGTTTGCCATGAACGTCTTACTTTTGTTTGTGGGCATGTTCATGGATATTATTTCTGCCACCATGATTCTGGGGCCTGTCTTTCTGCCCATGCTGAATGCATTCGATATCAGCTGGATGCATTTTGGGCTCATCATGACCGTCAACCTGGCTATCGGGTACTGTACCCCCCCAATGGGTGTCAGTTTATATATTACAGGTGCCATGACTAATCGAAATCTTATCTACGTGTCGAAAGCTGTGATACCTTTCATTATTATCCAGATGATTGTATTGGGTATCATTACCTATATGCCGGACACGGTACTCTGGCTGCCTAGATTTTTCGGATTTCTGGAATAAAAGCAAAGAAACTATTTTATAAAATGCGGCTGTACTGCTATTGAATGGTAAATAAAACCTGATCAGGCATGTAACAACCTGATCAGGTTTTTAACTAATGTTAGGAATTCAGGAGGAGATTGAATGGATTTTGAACTCTCAAAAGAATTGGAAATGCTCAGAAAGGCCGTTCGGGAGTTTGCGACCAAAAAAATTGCACCTTTTGCCGACCAGTGGGATGCCGAACATTACTTTCCTTATAAGGAAGTTATAAAGCCCATGGGAGAGCTCGGGTTTTTCGGCACGGTAATTCCGGAAGAATATGACGGGGTCGACATGGGGTGGCTGGCAGCGGCAGTGGTTACCGAGGAGATCGCCAGAGCGTCTAGTTCGCTGCGGGTTCAGATCAACATGCAGACCCTGGGGTGTGCTTATACCATACTGACCTATGGCTCGGATGAAATCAAAGCCAAGTACATTCCAAAACTTGTTAATGCAGACCATATCGGTGGTTTCGGCATTACCGAATCGGATGCAGGCTCCGATGTCATGGCCATGACATCGACTGCCGAAGACAAAGGGGATCATTGGCTGTTGAACGGTTCAAAAACCTGGATATCCAACGCCAATATAGCGGATGTCATTATCTATTATGCTTATACGGACGTGTCCAAAGGATCCAAAGGGCTGTCGGCATTTGTTTTGGAGATGAAGAATTTTAACGGCGTCAAGACATCGGCATTAGAAAAAATGGGCTCCCATTCATCCCCCACCGGCGAAGTCTTTCTGGACAACACACGGATCCCCAAGGAGAACATCCTGGGAAACCCAGGGGATGGTACAAAGATTGTTTTCGGTTCCTTGAACCAGACCCGGATGTCGGCGGCAGCGGGCGCCGTGGGCGTATCCCAGGCTTTCCTGGATATTGCTACAAAATACTGCAACGAAAGAAAACAGTTTGGAAAACCCATTGGACAGTTCCAGATGAACCAGGACATGATCGCGCAGATGGCGATCGAGGTTGATGCTGCACGGCTATTGACGTACAAGGCAGCCTGGCGGAAAGACCAGGGCCAGTTGAACAATGGCCTGGATGTTGCCAAGGCCAAGTATTTTGCCGGTGAAGTGGTCACCAAGTGCGCCAACTATGCCATGAAGATCCTGGGAGCCTATGGCTATTCCACCGAATATCCGGTTGCCCGTTTTTACAAGGATGCCCCCACTTATTTTATCGTGGAAGGCTCGGCAAACATCTGTAAGTGGATTGTCGCCCTGGATCAACTTGGGTATCGAAAGGCGAACCGCTAATATTAACCTGGCGACTAAATAGCTAACTCCGTCATGCCGGACCTGATCCGGCATCCAGTCTTTTTCTGGATTCCCGCCTTCGCGGGAATGACAACCGCCGGAGTAATGGAATCGCGAAGCGATTCTATTTGACGCGGCCGCGCCGCTTTAAGAGCGATAAGTGTTTGTTATTAAAGAGATTTAATATATTAAGACTCAATACTGTTAACTTAATGATGTAGCGCAGAGCTTTAGCTCTGCTCGTATACTTTTTGCAGGTCTAAAGACCTGCGCTACGTTATTCGGGCAACTGTCTGAGATTCTAAGGGTAGGCTAAATGCAAGGTGTATCATCGTGAGTAAAGAAAAGGACCTTATAGAAAAAACAAAGCAAACCGCTGAACTGTACTTCGAGGGTGTAGAGGGTGAAAGACCTTTTGAGTTATGGCGGGATTTTGATAAAGAGCTGGCAAAGGACCTCTCTCTGTTTATCACCGGCAGCATGTATGCCAGGGAGAAGATCCCGCACCAGACCAGGCAGTTGGTGACGGTTGCCGCCCTGACGGTACTGTCCCGCCCCGAGGAATTGAAGCTCCATATGGAAGCGGCATTGAATGTGGGATGCTCGCCGGGCGATATCGCTGAGACTATATTTCAAACCCTGGTATACGGTGGTGTTCCTGCTGCCAACAGTGCCTTGAAGGTTTTGCGCGATGTTCTGAAAGAAAAGGGGAGGTGGCCGATTGAAGAATAGCAATGGTTTTAAGTTTTAGGTTTTAAGTTTTAGGTAGGCCGCGGGCTAAGGGCTCTTAGACATCCTAAAACTTAAAACCTAACACCTAAAACTTAATCCGGTACTAACTCAAACGCGAATGTAGAATTACTAACTTATTATATCTGATAAAATTAATTATGGGAGCTGAATCATGAGACCTTATTTTGAAAAAATGCCAGAGTTTGGAAAGGCGATCAGTCAAGGGCAGGTTCTGAGTACCGAAGAGAATGTTGAAAAGATCAAGGACGTGGAAAAGGGGATCGAAGCGGAAGTTGAAAAAGTTAAAAATGTGGGTTTCCCGGAGGAGAAAATCAATGCCAGGGGACAAATGACCGTCTGGCAGAGACTCAAATATCTCGTTGACCCCGGTACATGGTGTCCTCTGCATACACTGTACAATCCAGATGACAATGTTGAAGGAACGACAAATGTTTTTGACGGTCTGGGAAAAATCTCCGGCAAGTGGGCCGTAATCATTGGTTTTGACAACAAGCTTTTGGCCGGTGCCTGGGTTCCGGGGCAGTACGAAAACATCCTGCGGGTCACGAACCTGTCGAAGCGCTTGAACATCCCCCTGGTGTGGCTCGTCAACTGCAGCGGTGTCAAACTGACCGAGCAGGAAAAATTCTACGCGGATCGCCGGGGTGGTGGCACGACTTTTTTCCGACATGCCGAACTCGAGCAGATGGGAATCCCGATTCTTGCCGCGATTTACGGCACAAATCCTGCTGGTGGCGGGTATCAGGGCATCAGCCCGACTATTCTTTTTGCACATAAGAATTGTAATATTGCCGTGGGTGGTGGCGGTATTTTAAGCGGTATGTCACCCAAGGGTTCCTTTGATTTGGAAGGTGCTGAGCAATTGATCAATTCTGCCAAGCAGTACAAGGCGACACCCCCTGGTTCCGTAAAAATTCACTATGATGAAACAGGCTTTTTCCGATATGTTTATGAAGAAGAGACCGGTGTCCTGGATGGGTTGAAGGATTACATGAAGGACATGCCGGCCTATAACCCTAAATTTTTTCGGGTGGCAGAACCCAAGGACCCCCGGTTTCCAGCCGAAGATCTTTATCGCCTGGTTCCGTTCAATCAGAAACAGATGTATAGTTTCGACGAAGTCCTGGCTCGTCTGGTGGACAATAGCGAACACATGGAGTTCAGGCCGGACTACGGCCCCGAGATCTATACGGGGATCGTCAAAATTGACGGACTTCCCGTGGGATGCATCGGTAACCGGCAGGGTTTTTTGGGCATGGAATATCCGGAATATGCCGATTACCCCGGTATTGGCGGGAAACTCTATCGTCAGGGCCTTATCAAAATGAACGAGTTTGTCACCCTCTGTGGGAGAGACCGGCTTCCGATCATCTGGTTCCAGGATACTTCGGGTATCGATGTGGGAGATATCGCCGAAAAAGCGGAGTTGCTGGGCCTGGGACAAAGTCTTATTTACTCGATCCAGCAGACGGATGTTCCTCAGATTCTGATATTGCTACGAAAAGGTACGGCCGCAGCGCATTACGTGATGGGAGGTCCTACCGGCAACCGTCACAATGCGTTTACACTGGGTATGGCCACCTCTGAAATTTATGTCATGCATGGTGAAACCGCAGCAGCGGCAAGCTTTTCCCGGCGTCTGGTCAAGGAGAAGGATGCGGGCAGAGATCTTCAGCCGGTCATCGACAAAATGAACCAGATGGCTCAGGAATATCATGATTACTCCAGGCCTTTGTATTGTGCACAGAAAGGATTTGTAGACGAGGTTGCCAGGATGACGGATATCCGTAAATACATGGTGGCGTTTGCCGGGGCTGTCTATCAAAACCCGAAGTCCATCTGTCCACAGCATCAGATGCTGTTGCCAAGGAGCATAAAGGGATAGCCCCATTTAGCACCCTCCTTGACAAAACCCCCATCAAGATTAATTTTGATGGGGGTTTTTGCTTCCAACCACAGTCAGCGTCTGCTGAACTGCAACAGCGAGTACATTCCCCGTGGCGACTCGACTTGTCTTTAACCTTGAGACTTGTCGACGAGCTCAAGTTGAGTCGCTCAGCTTTATATGAAATTAAAAAAAATCGTAAGAAACGGCAAGTTTTCAATCGGGGACTATTGGAGGTTGGTTCAGCTAATCTTCAAACTAGCATATTGGGAAATTAGGGCAAAAAGCACAAACTATTATTTAATGCATTGAAATAACTACATAAAGAAATCAACGATCGAAACCGCCGCCAATTATGTTGTGACTTGGACTAACCTTTCTGAATTATTCAAAAATTGATATACAATCTCAACCGCAAGCAACTCTCTGAAATTGTTCAAGTCTTCACACCCACCATCGAGTATCCGGTTGCTAATTGAATTTGTAATCTTCTGTACAAAATGAATATCGAATAGGGTGGGAATCAGGGAAAAACTGAGAAAGAACCTTCGCCAAATCGGTCTTTCGCAGCTCCGAGATTTTGAAGATATCCAGAAGAAATATCGCTTGACTCAATTGATTATATGTATTCCATTCATATATGAGATTCTATATATCATATATGAGACTTAACAATGAAATCTTTAGCCCCTGCACTTGACCGTGGTATTGACGTCATCGAATTGATGGCTTCCAGCTCTGAACCGCTGTCATTCTCAGAGATTCAGGATGCATTACCGATTCCACGTGCTTCTCTGGTACGGATTCTCAACATTCTCAACAACCGAGGCTTGATTGATAAAATGCCGGAAAACGGATATTACCGTCTCGGCATGAAGCTACTTTATCTGGGTAATAGCATACAGGACAAAATCAGCCTCAGGTCTGTTGCCTTTCCTTATATGCAGCGTCTGGCACAGTTAGTACATGAAACGGTGGAGCTATCCACGCTGGACCAAGATCAGGTGGTCCTATTAGACCAGATAGAAGGATTAGGCGATGTGCGCCTTTACTCCAGAGTGGGGGCCGCTTATCCATATTTCCACGTTACGGCCGTGGGAAAGCTGTATCTGGCGTATATGGAGCCTACAAAGCGAAGACACTCCTTGCAGAAAATCGGACTACCTGCCGTGACGGAAAAGAGCATCACAGACATCGAGACACTGGAACGGGAGCTGGCGGACGTATTGCAAAACGGCTACGCCTGTGAAAATCAAGAACTCAGAAAAGGGGTTTGTCGTGTGGTCGCCCCGGTCTTTGATCACAACGACAAGTTGGCTGGCGGCTTAGGGGTGGCAGCTCCGGTATTCAGGATGGATTCAAAAGATTTTGTGAAGGTAGGGGAAATCGTCAAAGACATTGCACAAGAAGTTACCTTGAGCCTTGGTGGAGAAAGTAAGCACGGCAAATAAGGAAGTTTGTTTAAACAATGCCGACTTTGATACACAAATGACATTCATTAAAAGGAGGTATTGAAAGGTCAAAATTAAAGATATCATGACACCCAACCCGGTTACCATCAGGCAGAATGACACGGTGGCTCATGCTGCCAAGATCATGTATGAGCAAAAAATATCTGGTGTGCCTGTGGTGGATCAATCCAAAAGAGTAATTGGTGTTCTGTCACGTAGCGACATTTTGAGATCAGTATCTCTCCCCATAGAAAGGCAGGAACAATCTTGTCATCCAATCAGTGTTTTAAGGTATGCGAAGGCGTGATATCTTTTTCTTTTCCCACTACGCAATTGTTAAAAATATTTGTTGGCAAACAAAACAGCATAATCTGCCAAATGTTCTATACCATCTCAGCGTAAATCATTAAAAAGGGCCATTACATTTTTATGATAGGCGGACTCAAGTTGTTTTACCCTGTTCAGCCTAGCAGAAGCATCCGTAAAATCAGGAACCGATCTGTTCGATGCCTTTTTCAAAGCCAATGACAGATCCTGCCATGCCAAACCGGCTTCTATCATCTGTCGTGGGAGACCATGTGACGAAATTTCAGGCACATAGTCAGCAGCCTCATTGAGGAAATCGGCGTACATCAATCGGAAAGCGCCGCCCCCGGTTCCCCTTCTTTCGGTTGTTTGGTAAGTAAAACGGGCAGCCCATCGCCAATCTTCAAGATCCTTCCAGTTACGAATTTCTTCCTCCCATTTTTCAAAAGCACTAAGCCCTCCTACGATATCGTCCATTTCGCTTAATTCATTATAGCCTTCAATCATAACCCTGCTATTTTCCTTTATTGCCTGAAGAATAATATCAGGCATACTTTCAGGCGCAGACAATCTTTGCGGTGCGTACAGATTTCCCTGGATGTTTAGCAGGCCGTCCATGGAAAAGCGGGCTTTACGCATTTTTTTAAACGGTACCTGCAAAACGGCTTTCCGTTCTGTATCTGTCACAAAAAACACTTTTTTGTCCCTATCGTATCCCCAGACGGTAATTACGTGGCCCGGATAGTGGGTATTGGATTCATAATAGGGAAGATGGTATATATCTGTCTGGAGAATTACAGGTACCCCTAATTCCAGCCTGGCGCATAAAACCTGCTCACTCTCTTCAGGGGTTTTGAATTGTTCCCACGCAAAAGGCTGCCCAATCCGATTAAAAAACCTATCTTCAATATCAAGACTTCGAACGTGTACCATACGACTTGGAGATATACTGGGGAAGCTGATATACCAAATCCCCAGGCCGGCGCCCAACCCGAAACACATCGATTCACTCCATTCGATTCCGTGAAAATTGACCAGGTTACATAAGCCGGTACTGGCGCAGTGTCGCCCCGCGTGGTGTGAGACTGGAATTTGTGTCATGACTGATTCTCTATTTTTAGGTCGATTTACGGGTTCATAGTTCAGTCCATCGGGGAAATTTTCAACCGGTATCGATTCATTGCCGAAAGAGCTTTTACGGCTCTTTCCGATGATCGAAAGACTGGGATACGCTTCGCTTCGATTTGCTCAATGAACTCCACTTCATCCGATCCTGACGAAGCACACCATAAGGCAAATGGTTTGCCGGATTTTTTCATACTTAACAGCCATTGAACATAAAGCTCTTTCATGGAGTCAGACATATCTTTTGAAGTATCAGGATTAATCAATGTTTCATTAAATGTCCATGGGAGCATCTGCATTATCGTACAGTCCACGCCATCATCTTCCGGTATGGACTGCAGGACATTAAAAAAAACTGCCAAATCCGAAAGATGAAATTCCATGCAAACACCGGCATCAAATGGATTGAAGGGAATTTCCCATTCGGGGAAAATTTTTTCCAGCTTTTGACGGGTTTTATCTCCAAGGCAGGCTTGTTTCAGACCATACGTTTCACATGCGTCGGTTGCCATGACGCCCTCACCCCCTGAAAGAGTAATTACAGCAAGGTGATTTCCCTGTGGTAATTGAGAAAACTGAAAAGCTTTGACAAGGTCAAAAAACTCTTCCAGGTTCTGGGCCCGGATTGCCCCAGCCTGCCTGATCGCACAATCAAAAACAGCATCATTTTCATTGGCCATGGTGCCGGTATGTGAGGCAGCGGCACGTGAACCTGCAGGTGTACACCCTACTTTCAGAACAATAACAGGCTTTTCCTTTGAGACTGACTTGATAAGGCTTAAAAATTTTCGGGCATTGCCATGAAGGCTCTCTATATGCATCGCGATAATCCCGGTGTCAGGATCCTGTGCAAAATATTCGAGGGCATCCAACTCGGTAATATCCATTTTATTACCCATGTCAAGCATCTTGTTAATACCAAGATGGGAAAACATCCAGTTAATCATCGGCTCGTAGAATCCCGACTGGAAGGCAAAAGAAATGTTTCCCCGATTCAGTTTCTTGACCGGGTTAAAGCTAATGACAAAGTTATTAGCCGTATTGATAGGACTTAGTGTGTTGGGACCAAGGGTTCGAATGCGTTTATCCCTGATTAAACCCTTCATCTCTTTTTGTAAATTTCTACCACTTTCGCCCCCTTCTGAAAAGCCTCCGGAGATGATAACAAGATTCTTAGCTCCCGCTTCGCCACAGTCTCTTATAACATCAGGAACTTTTTGAGCCGAGATTGCAATTACAACAAGTTCAATACTGTCCGGGATATCCTGCAGCCGCGCAAACGTTTTGATTCCAAGTATCTCCTCAGCCCCGGGGTTAACCGGGTAGATCTTGCCCTCATAGCCCAGGCTGACAAGATTCTGGAGCACCCTAAAATTCATTTTCAAAGGGTTGTTTGTCGCTCCAACAATCGCTACAGATGCGGGATTAAAAAAACGTTCCAGAAAATGGTTCATGTGTGCCATTTT
This sequence comes from Deltaproteobacteria bacterium, assembly GCA_003647375.1. The sequence continues at coordinate 4,961 of QMMS01000013.1, read as the reverse complement.
AATTGTTCTCCATGTTCGCAATAATCGTAATCGGGTAAGGGGGGTGTCAATTGAACTGTCTTTTAAATTTCCCCGCCGCCATACATCATTTTTGATCGAGCAGTACCACCAATGCATCTACAGCGACCGGTTTTCCATTTGAAATAATCAGAGGGTTAATGTCGATCTCCTTGATCTTTTCATTTTCCATACCGATTTTTCCTATGGTAAGCATGATATCTGCCAGCATATCCAGATCAACGGTTTCCATTCCGCGAACGGCATCCAGAATTTTACGACCTCGTATTTCCTGCATCATTTCCAGCGCATCATACTTTTCAAGAGGTGCTACGCGAAAAGAGACATCATTTAATATTTCGGTAAATATCCCTCCAAGCCCGAACATAACACATGGACCGAACTGGGGATCCCGTGTCAGCCCCGCAACCAGTTCCCGTTTTCCCCTGATCAACTCCTGCACTATAACGGAATTTTCAGTTCCGTTCATTCCTGCATTGATCTCCTGAAAAGCAGTTAGTGCCTCATCCTCGTTTCTAATGTCTACACGTATCAGGCCTTTTTCGGTTTTGTGGGCGATGTCCGGTGAACACCCTTTTAGAACTATCGGATAACCGATTTCCTCGATGGCTTCTACAAGGCTTTCCCTATTTCCAATCAATACTTCTTTTGTCACCGGAATTTTATAGGCAGAAAGCAGCTGTTTGGACTCGTATTCTGAAAGTGATGTCCTGCCCTCATCCAATGCATCTTTTATCAAATCCATCCGTTCCTCCGATTTTTTTATCTGATAGGTCAAAGAAACTCCGCAAATTTCGATATTTCAGCCACATGTCACAACGTTTTTTATGTCGCGCTCGTTTGTAAGAATCCAGTATTTCCAAAGGAAATAGATCTATATCCCGAGTATTGGTCTCAATGAATATCGGATAGTCATTATCCAGAATTAAGCAAAATAGATTTTTCTTCAGTTTTTTCATGATTGAGAGAGGGCCTTCCGCGACCAGTAACTCCGCAGCGAACTCAGTGCCTGAACACTTTCAACCGGGTTGTTAAAAATGGGAAACATTCCAATCTCTTTGATTTCATCGATATATTTTCTTTCAGAAAAAAAACTGACAGCTACTGGTTTTTTGACCTTTTCTCCCAGTTCATTTAAAAAGTTCAACAGCATCTCCATCATATTATCAACACCGCCAAAAGCTTCGCCTATATCCGGGTCATACATGAGAGAAAGCACCATGCCATCAATATCCTCCAGGGTGAGGCACTGCTCTATGGCGTATATCAGTGCCTTCGCATCGTGCACATCACCAAAGTCCATGGGGTTCGACATCTTTATTACACCGCCTCGTCGAAAACTCTCTATTTTTCTCAAAAGCCAATCCGGCAATGGTGGACACATAAAACCGTATTTTTCGCAAGCGTCGCCAATCATTACAGCAAAACCACCTGATAGTGATATAACAACCAGTCGATTTCCTCGTAAGGGGGGAAGTCTGAAGACATTTGCACAAACGGTCATTTCATGGATATTATTTGCCCGGATAATGCCGGCTTGCTTGAGTGCGCCATCAACAATTGAAACACCGTTGGCAAGTGCTGCAGTATGGGAATAGGCGATTTGAGAGGCTGTCGCGCTTACATTGGCTTTAAACACAACAATGGGTTTTCTACTCTTTTTCGCCAATGCTATCAATTCGCTACCATTTTCAATGCTTTCAAGATAAAGGTGAATCTGTTCTGTATCATCGTCCTCCATGAAGTACTTGATATAATTGATTTCATTTAGATTCAGCTTGTTTCCGGCACTTACAATTTTAGAAAAACCGATCTTTTCTTCGGAGAAATAATAAGCTGCTTGGGTTGTAACGCCACCACTTTGGCAAACGATACTGGTTGTTCCTTTTTTCAGACTACGGGCTTGAATCGGATTGAACGGTGTACAGAGCCCTGAGTTGGTGCAAATGACTCCGATACAGTTCGGCCCGATAAACTGAACGCCGTATTGAGCAGCCATTCGGATGAGGTCTTCTTCTGCTACATTGTTTTCAGCATGATATTCCCTGAAACCACCAGTGGATATAATGGCATGCCGGATTCCTTTTTTACCGCAAGCTTCTATCGTTTCCGCTACGAATTGAGATGGGACAAGTATGACAGCGAGCTCGACATCTAAGGGTAAATCATCTGCATGGGTGAGTATATTTCTACCATGAACCGTGCCGGGGTGTCTTCCTACCGGATAAATTTCTCCTTTGAACGCCATTCGATGGCAGTTCAAGATAATATTCTTAGCCAGATTTCTTTGATCGTTACTGACACCGAATACAGCTATACTCGAAGGATAAAAAAAAGATTTCATCTCTTGCATCAACATTTATAAGTGCGAAGCTCCGCAGGAAAGTTATATTTTTAGATAGATTCCCTATTTTTTAGAAATCCTTTAAGGATGAAGTCAACCATGGCATCGGCAATTTCATCGTCTGAGAGCGCTCCCCTTGGTGAATACCAGCGGACGATCCAGTTCAGCGCACCCAAGGCAGCCATCTTAGATATCTTCCATTGAAGTGAATTAAATATCCCTTTTTGAATACCCTCTTGAATGATTTTTTGTATCATTTCTTCATAGTTATCCCTTTCAGAGATAATTTCATTGCGCCATTTTCTGGGTAAAATGAGCTCCTGCTGCCTTAAGGCACCAATCACATGTTTTTGAGTAACGGTTTTGACATGATTTTGGATCGCAACAGTCAGCTTTTCAACAGGATCCATATCAGACTGCAGTACCTTTTCGAGCCCCTTCCTTAGCTGCTGAATCGCCTGAAGCTGTATGAGAAACAGCATTTCTTCCTTACTTTTTATATAGTGATAAAGACTCGCCTTGGTTAGCTTTAATTGATTAGCGATTTCTTCGAGTGAAGCCCTTTCGTAACCTTTTTTTGCAAATATTTTGGCTGCGTTCTTTAAAATCTTTTCTCGCTTTTCGTTGTATCTAATTTCTCGAAATGACATCTTCTGTTTCAATTAAAGCCTCATAAAGTTATTTGGTTATAAATATATAAACAATACTATTAAATTTAATATCATATAGTTACATGCTATAAATTATCAACTATGATTTGATTTTTGACTTGTGTTTAAAACATATTAATAGATCATTTTTGCAGAAGTCAAGGGATTTCGAAGAAATATGAACAAAAATCGTCATGAAATTGATTCGATTATTATTGTTCGAATCCTTTGCTTCATTTCTTTTATGACACCGGGATTACGGAGAGTCATCTTTTAAGCTTGAAATGGCGGGAATTGTTAGGATACTGATAAATCTATAGCAAGTTTCAGAATAATAATTTAAATTTCAAGACTCTTGCGACAAAATTGAATTGCCTCAAAAATGGCAGTCTTATAATCTGGTTTATCCTGCATGCTGAAGTGTAATCTACTCAACCCATTAAGAAGGGCGCGAATAATAAAAGCAGATTCAGAAGATGCATCATTTCTTATTGACCCATCGGCCTGTCCTTTATTGATACATTCTTTTAATTGCGCAATAGTTTGGTCAATCCGATTGCATAGAACAATGCTGGCTTCAGTTGATTGAGAATCAATTGCAGGAGGGATGTCGTGGAGAAGAAGTACCATGAGTTCTGTAGTGTTCTCATTTTCAAACATGAAATGAAATTGAATTATATTTATAATGGCATCTAAACCATTTTCCGAGTTTGCAATAATCTTATCCGTTTCAGAGATATATTTATCTCCTAATTCAGCTATTATCTCTACAAGTATCCCTTCCTTGGTTTTGAAATAATGAAAAATAAGTCCCTGGGCAACGCCAGCTTTCTTGGCTACTGCCGTCGTTGATGTTGCCGAAAAGCCATTTTGTGCAAAAAGAAATATTGCTGCATCAATAATGTCTCTTTTCTTGCTCATTAAATACCCGAATCCAAGCAATGATTTAAACAAAATATATTGATTGATTAATCAATCAATGTTATATATTAACATTATAAAAGAGTCAAGGTTTCTTTTCGCGATACCATATAGCGAGCATACAGAGTCAATAAATATTAAGGACCTTATTGCCTTTATATGGGCATACGATTCTTAATTGAATTGTAGTTTTGCAGGCATAAAGCATTTTTAAGAAAAGAGATAAAAAATTTCAACAGGAGGAAAAGCACCCATGCAGTTTCTCAATCAGATTGTTTTTAAAACGCTGATGGCAACAGCTTTGTTATCTGGTCTCTTGGCAATCAGTTGCGACCGCCGTCAGCAGTCTCCGCCACCTCCCTCCGTTCCGGAGGTGGCCACGGTGACAATCCAACCCCAAAAGATCATGCTGACCACTGAACTGCCGGGCAGGACATCAACATATCGCATTGCGGAAAGTCGGCCCCAGGTCAGCGGCCTGATTAAAAAACGCCTGTTTACAGAAGGTTCCCATGTCAATGCCGGCCAGGCGCTCTACCAGATCGATTCAGCTCAGTTTCAGGCGGCACTCGACAACGCCCTGGCAACCCATGTCGCCACACAGAGGGCTGCCGACCGGGCACGGGCCGCACTGGATGCGAGTATCGCTGACGTGGATAGGCTGCAGGTCGTCCTGGAACTGGCCCGGACGAATCGACAACGGTATGAAGAATCATTTGAAGAAAAAATCGTCTCAGCCATCCAGCTTGACCAGGCAGTGGCCGAAGTAAAGGTTGCAGAGTCCTCGCTACGTGCTGCTAACGCACAGATAGAAAGTAACCATGGAGCAATCGCTGCAGCGGAGGCGGCTATCCAGCAGGCAGAAGCGGCGATAAAGATAGCCCAAATCAATTTGGGATACTGCCGTGTCACTGCACCCATCTCCGGCCGTATCGGCAAATCCAATGTTACGGAGGGTGCTATCGTGACAGCGTATCAGCCTGTGCCATTAGCAACCATTCAACAACTGAACCCCATTTACGTAAATG
>QMMS01000012.1 GCA_003647375.1 Deltaproteobacteria bacterium | reverse complement strand
CTAATAGTCTACAGCCTAACAGCCTGATATGATCTATCAAAGTTGAGCGAATTTACTCAATTTATCCGCCTTCGCAGAATACCACGGACTTGCCCGTGGATGAATGCAAAAGCAAAAGTTAATTGCTACGGCGCGATGTCACCCCTTAGGCAAGGCGGATAACCGCGGCGTAGCCGAAGGCGAAGACGGATATTTTAATGGGACCACGGGTTTACCCGTGGGGTTCCATAATTAACGGATTGAACTAACACATGACTTCAATCAGTATCACCGGCATCGGCGTGATCAGTTCTTTGGGTATCGGACGGGAAGCTTTCTGGGAAGGGTGCCTGGCGGCGCGGTCCGGTGTCAAACAGATCACCACCTTCGATACAGAGCCGTATAGCTCGAACGTGGCGGCATGTGTCGTCGATTTCACGCCGGCCGGCTTCATGTCACCCATGACCTACCGTCGGATGAGCCGTATTTCGAGGATGGCTGTTGCTGCAAGCATCGAGGCTGTCGATGACAGTGGGCTTTGCCTGGACAGGATGAACAGGGAGCGGGTGGCCGTGGTCATGGGGACGTCCTATGGCAGCAGTTCCCATGTGGACGGGTTTTATCGCAGCTTGCTCGCAGACGGTCCCCGGGGTGCGCAACCCTTGCTTTTTCCTGAAACAGTTCCCAATGCGCCAGCCAGCCATATTTCGATTTACCACAAGATCCAGGGACCAAACGCCACACTTTGCCAGAATGAAATTTCAGCCGAAACAGGCATGGCCTATGCCAGGTCTCTTTTGGATGGAAACGTCGTGGATGTGGTTCTGTTAGGTGGTGCAGAGGAGTTGTCGGAAATTCTTTTTGGCTGCTACGATGCCGTAGGTGGGCTGAATAAAATTCGGGTGAACAAGGGAGAAGACATCCAACCAAAACCCGGCGGCGGATTAATTCTGGGGGAAGGTGCGGCAGTGCTCATCATGGAAAGGAGCGAATCGGCCAGGCAAAGAGGCGCAAAAATTTATGGCAGCCTGGAGGCAAGCATCATTGCGGGAGACGTTTCCGCCATGGGCCACTATGCAAAAGATGGGCGGCAGATGGCCAGGGCTATCGTCCGTTCCATGGAAAAAGCCGGAATTCAACCGGTCGACATCGACCATGTCAGCGTGTCGGCCAATTACGCTAAAGATTTGGATATCATGGAGCTTGAACAAATCGAAAGCTGTCTTCAGTGTTCCAACAGAGATATGTGGGTATCACCGTTAAAATACCTGATAGGAGATTTTGGCGCCGCAGGAACCACGCGCGCTGCAGCCATTCTACTCAGTTTGTATCACCAGATTTCTCTGCCGGCGATTTCCATTTCGAAGTTGAGAATGGCAGAAGAAATGCCCATAGAGTGGGGACCCTGTCAACGTGGAACAATCGACAAGGCGTTGATGACCAGCACCACGTTTGGGGGGGGGACAGCCGCCATTATATTTTCCAAATAGATCCCGACGTTGACTGTGCAGTTTACTGCTTCGAGTCCCTTAAGAATGCATCCAGCGCTTCGATCATGATGGCGTTTAGATCGGCAGCTGTGGCCTCTCCATATTTACGGATCCGGTCTGCGAGTTCACACGGGATGGTAACTGTCAAATCTTCACATTCATTTTCTATGGAACTATTCATTTATATCTTCCTTTTCTCAAATTGTTATCGTGACATATTCGGTGGTAAATTCTTCAAGAGCATGGTTGTCGGTGAGAATCGCAATTTTTTACAGTACTCATGATTCTTCTCCGTATGGTAGTCTTTTGTAACGAGACTGTGTCACCACGAGGGTTCCAATCGGTACGTGGGCATGCGTTGCAATGACCGGACACTTTGCCTGAAAAAGAAAAATGATGGGATAGGGTTCATTGCTGAGGGTCTCGAAGTTCCCTTGTCCTTTGGCGAGGATCAGGTCGGCCTCTAAGAAATGTTGCTTGAAATCTTCACTACAATCATTAAGCAGTGTGCCCGGCGCATCGGAACCGTTGTCGATGACTTGGACGATTTCATGAAGGCCGACGGTATGCGCATCAGTAATGGTGGCATCATTAATAATGGGCGCACCGCGTACCGCCACGACTACGCGCTTTGGTTCAAGTTTTTCGATGAGCAGGCGATCAAAGACGATTTCACCCGCGTTGTCGGCTAGGTAGAGGATGCGTTTGGCCTCAGTCACAGCTTTTAAAAATGCGTTTTTATCTCCAATGAAAGGTGTTGTCAGGGCTTGGCGGATCGATTTTAAAAGGGTCGATTCTGTTACATGGCTATTGGCTCCCAAGTCAATTGCATTTCCGGCGATGGCCAAGCGCACTGCCGCCAGCAATGGATTTGATGAGGCTTCAACCTTGGATTTCATTTCGGGAAGGAGATTCATGGCCATGCGGTTCTGGCGAGCTTTTACATCGTGGTAAGGGTCCTTAATATTAACAATTTCCCGGAGAAATCGATGAATTCGTTGTCCCATGACCGGGGGTGGTTGATTCATGTCTATATCGCAGGACCAACGCAACACCTGACGCAGAATTTTTTCATGAGTAGCGACGTTCGATGATACCAATCTGGCGGCTTCCAGAGCCTGGCGCACAAAACATGGGATGCAATCGAGAGAAGTCTTCATGGGTATCCAGAACCACCGTGATGTTTGTTTTCCCCAAACAGGTCATGGGTCAATTTTTCAATTTCGGTCTGTCGATGGCAGGCAACCCGATGGCCGTCACCAGTATCTTCCAGAACCGGGTCCTGGTGTCGGCACAGATCGATAACAAACGGGCAACGGGTATGAAATCGGCACCCTGCCGGCGGATTTAAAGGGCTGGGCACATCACCGGATAGAACGATCCGCTTTTGCTTATGTTCTATGTCGGGAACGGGGATACCCGAGAGCAGCGCATGGGTGTATGGGTGGCGTGGCCGGCTGAAAATGTCACCGGTTTTGGCAATTTCCACAATTTTCCCGAGATACATGACAGCCAGTCGATGGCTGATGTATTTGACAACCAGCAGGTGGTGGGTCACAAATAGATAGGTCAAATTAAGTTTCAGTTGTAATTCATGCAGGAGGTTGAGTATCTGGGCCTGGACCGATACATCCAGGGCGGAAGTCGGCTCATCAAGAACCAGAAATTCCGGATTTGTGGCGATGGCGCGTGCTACGGCGATACGTTGCCGTTGTCCCCCTGAGAATTCATGCGGGTACCGCAGGTAATGATCTTTTGTCAGGCCGACCAGGTTCAACAGTTCCATCACGCGATTTCCCAGCTCACGACCGCTGAAAAGGTGTTGTGCTTTCAATGGCTCGGCAATGATGTTTTTTATCAGCATGCGGGGATTCAATGATGTGGTGGGGTCCTGAAACACCATTTGCAGTTTGCTGCGTATCCCCAGTCGTTTCAATGATTTTATGGGAATTTTGGTGATGTCGGTCCCGGAGGTGGCGTTCCCCTCTGACGGATAATAAACAATTTTACCATCCGTGGGCTTGTGCAGCCGGACAATGGCTTTGCCTGTGGTGGTTTTGCCGCAACCCGATTCTCCCACAAGACCAAGGCATTCGCCTCTGTATATATCCAGGTCAACACCGTCCAGAGCCTTGACGGCATCCACCTGCCTTCGAAATACACCACCTAATACAGGATAATATTTTTTCAGGTTTTTCAGTTCAATAATTTTTTGCATAAGCGCACTAAGTTTATAGGCTTCGTGGCCTTTCCGTATATAAAAAGCATGCAACCTGGTGATTTTTCCCAATCTCTTTGGTTATAGGAAATGATTCTTTACAAATTGCCCTGGCATCCCTGCAACGCGGGTGAAACCGGCATCCGGATGGTGGGTTAACGAGGTTCGGAACATTTCCCTCGATGCTCTGAAGCTTCCCCTCATTGGAAAATCGGGGAACGGCATTGAGCAATGCGCGGGTATATGGATGCCGGGGTTTGTTGAACAGATCTTTAACATCGGCTACTTCACACAGGTTCCCGGCATACATCACACCTACACGGTCACAGGTTTCAGCGACAATCCCCAAATCATGAGTAATCAGGAGTATCGACGAAATGACGTTCTGTTTGAGATCCTTTAGAAGATCCAGAATCTGAGCCTGAATCGTAACATCGAGGTTGGAAGTGGCTTCATCGGCAATGAGCAACAAAGGATTGCAGGCCAGTGCTATAGCGATAACGATACGCTGCTTCATGCCACCGGAAAGATTGTGCGGATAGCTCTGGGCGATATCTTCGGCATGGGGAATACTGAGCTTGGCAATCATTTCAACAGCGCGTCTCATGGCCTCTTTTTTTAATCTGGTTTCCCAGTACTTGAGCAGGGGTGTTTTGCTGAACAGCTTCAGGATCAAAGCTTCCGGGCGGACCGCAGCGAGTCTGTAAAGTGCTTTCAGAAAAAATTTCAATGGATGGGTCTTTGAGATGGAAGTATCCATATCCATCAATATTTGTTGGCACATCTCCTTCTTGCGATGAAAGAGAAAACTCTCTGCAACCTGCTCACCGATGCTCATGATGGGGTTCAATGCTGCATTGGGTTCTTGAAAAATCATGGAGATTTTATCTCCCCGTAACCCCTTCATGACGGTTTCGGATTGTTGAAGGAGATCGATTACCGCATCACTTCCGTTGTTCTCCGGATAGAACAGAACCTGGCCGCCGTCTATTTTTCCCGGTTCCTGGATAATGCGCATCATGGAACGAACGGTGACGCTTTTTCCACAGCCGGATTCACCCACCAGACCAAACGTGCAACCATGATCTACAGAAAGGCTAACCTTGTCCAGGGCCTTCACGACACCCTCATGGGTATAAAAATTGGTTACCAGGTCAATGGTTTCGATGAGTTTGGGCATAGTTACTTGTTTTTTTGGTTCGTTGTGTTCATTGTGTTTCTTGGGTTGCCTATCGGGGCCGGTTAAAGGCTGTGAACGTCTATGCTGTTCAACAACCCAATGAACCCAAGAAACCCAAAAAACTCAATGAACAATATTCTATCGCCTTCTCTGCTTGGGATCGAAAGCGTCTCGCAGCGCGTCGCCGATCAGGTTCCAGGCCAGGACAAAGAGCACAATACAAGCCCCGGGTATGGCGATGGCATGCCAGTACTTAAGGGGATCGTCGGCCGGTCCGACGATATAATTGCGGGCCAAAGCGACCATCTGGCCCCAATCTGCGTATCCCTTGGGAGCGCCCAGGCCTATAAAGCTCATGAACGCAGCAACAATCACCATGGACCCGATATCCATGGAGGCCATGACCAGCACAGGGTATATCCCGTTGGGCAGGATATGTTTTCTCATGATGGTGAAATTGGAGACGCCCATGACACGGGCTGCCTGGACATAATCGAGTTCCCGCAGGGTTAAAATACTGGATCGCATGACGCGGACGTAATCTCTCCATTTTATGAGAGCCAGGGCAATCATAACCTTATCCAGCCCCCTGCCGAAGGCAACAACGATGGCCATGGTGAGTACCAGCAGCGGTACAGCAAAAATGATATCCACCATGCGCATGATGATTTCATCGATGATCCCGCCGTAGTATCCCGATATAATTCCCAGTGAAACACCGATTATCAAAGCAAAACCGATGACAAACATACCGATCTTAAATGCCGTTCGTGTTCCCCATACCGCACCGTAAAAAATATCGTACTGGCCCGAGGTGGTGCCGAAAATATTGTCCGAACTTGGTGGTTTTGGCGTTTGGGAATAGCCTTTATGGGGCATCAGGTAAGGGTTGTGGGCATATTTTGGCGGTGCGATGTAGGGTGCCAGTACAGCCACTGCTACAAAAATGAACAGAAGCGAAAAACCGATGATGGCAGACGGGTTTTTGAAAATTCTGCGCAGGGTAAATTTCAGTTCTCTGATACGGGGATGCTGTTTTTTATTCATACCATCCTCATCAGTTGAGCCTTATCCTCGGATCAATATAGGCATAGAGGATATCCAAGACGAGATTAATGATCACATACACCAATCCGAAAAACAGGCAGATACCCATTAATACAGGCAGGTCTAACGAGATGGCGGCGTTTGCCAGCCACCACCCGATACCCTGTCGGTTGAAGATGTACTCTACTGCGATGCTGCCCTCCATGGAATATGCCACCAGCCAGCCGGCCACCGTTACGACCGGAATCAATGCATTTTTGCGTGCGTGTTTGAAGTAAATGGTATGGTGGTCTGCGCCCTTGGCCAGGGCGGTGGTGATATAATCCTTCGAGATTTCTTCAATCATGCTGGAACGCATTACCCGCAACAATATGGCTACAACGACTACGACCTGGGTAAAGACCGGCATCACAAGACGCGAAAGTGCATCGAGTGCGATGTCCAGCCTCCCGTTCAAAAGACCATCGATTGTATATAAATAGGTATAGCGTTTGAACTGATCGGGATTTTCATGAATCCAGACGTTGAACCCGTCGTCGATGATACCCGGAGGGAAAATATTGAAATAACCGTACAGAATCATCAGGATAATCAAAGCAAATAAAAAGGTGGGCATGGACCAGCCGACAATGGCGAATATGCGTGTGGAATGATCTACCCAGGTATCCCGGTAGATACCGGATACCGTTCCCAGCCATATGCCGAAAATGATGATAATCGGTATGGTATACAGATTGAGTTCCAGGGTGATGGGAAAGTAATACCAGAACGCGTCCCAGACCGGCATGGCCGCCACAAAGGAATAGCCCCAATTACCCGAGGAAACCTGATGTATCCATCGAACATATTGAATATGGAACGGATCGTCCAGCCCAAGCTGCTTGACAATAATGGGAAGGTCCTTTACCTGCTGGGGGGATTTGACATAGGCCATAGCCCTGCGTTCCGGGCTGAAGGTCATGAGAATTGAAAAAATCAGAACCGAAACGCCGAAAAGGACAAAAAGTAAAAATAGAAATCTTCGAATAATATAAGTTGTCAAGGAAGCCCGGTACGTTAGAATTGGATTGACTGGTTGTTCACAAAATTCAAGTTGGGTCGTTTGGCCGGTCTGCGGATATTCGGTTTGAAACCGGCCAAAACTCGTGCTTAAGGCTCCGTAAGGGCCACCGCTGCCCATAACCTTGAAATAAACTCAATCATAGAAATCAGTTATGCAGCGACAACCCTGTTCATTAAAGCGGCGGTCCCAACGGTTCCTAAAGCCCTCAAACAGTTGCCCGGCTTCAAACCGAACATTCGCAGACCTCCATTTGGCATCACTTGAGCTTTATAGATATCTGGGTTTTGATTTTTACCTGCCATTTGCATGGCAGGTAAAAATCAAACTGGGTTAAGAGCTTTTCTTAAAGAGCGACAACGTCGCGATTAATAAATTCGTGTAACGAATTTATAATTTATTTGTTAATGTTCCAGAAAAATTCAACGGTTTGCGAAAACATCGGATTCCGGTTGTACCCTTTCACATAGTCACGATAGACAAACAGCTCTAGCGGTTGAAACAGAGCGATGCCCAGGGCATCTTCGTACCAGATGGTTTGCAGCTTGTCGTAAGCTGCAGCTCGTTTATCCGGCTCGACGTTTTCAATCCCCGCTTTAAGAAGTTTGTCTACGTCAGGATTATTATATCCCATGTATTTACCGTATGTCCCGTTGGAGCTCATGTAGGGATACATGAAGTTGTGGGGATCCGGATAGTCGGCCCCCCATCCAATGATGAAAATGGGATACTGGAACTGACGGATGGCCGGCATATAATCCTTCCAATCCACATTGCGAACCTCGATTCGGAATTTGGGATTCAAGGATTCGATATTTTCTTTCAACATCAGGGCTGCGGCTTCCCGTTCTTCCCGGCCGGTATTGTGGGTAATGATCATCTTGAAACCCTTTTCCCAGACCTTACCCCCCCAGGCTTTCTTCATGTATGCTTCAGATTTTTTCAGATCGAATGCGTACATAGGCATCTGTTTTTTATATGCCAGTCCCTTAATCAGGGGTGTTCCCGGGAGGGAGCCCAGGCCGTTCAGCACTTCTTTGAGAAAGGTATCGGCGTCATAGGCGTGCATGAAGGCCTTGCGTACATTGATATCACTGAAAAAATCGGGTGGAATGCCGTCACCATCCAGTTTTCCGCTTCCGATGCTGGGGTTGCCCGTAGGATCGATCTTCTGGCAAAACAGTGCACCGGTGACCGCCAACTGGGGAAGTTTCGTAATCTTGACGCCTTTCATGCCTTCGACTTCATGCAGAAAAGTCTTGCCCACATGGATACGGTCGGCATCGCCTGCCTTGAGCATCAACATACGGGTGGCATGCTCGGGAACATATTTGACAATGGCGGTCTTGATCTTGGCTTTGGGACCCCAGTATCCGTCGAACCGTTCAAACACAAACTGCTTGGATGTTTCCCAGAGTCTCAGAGTATAAGGTCCGGTACCGTTTGCTATGGCCCGCAGGGGTTCTTTGCCTTCGGCCGGTTTGTTGTATTTGGCGGCATTGGCGATGTTGCCGTCCCAGCACCCATTGGCAATGGCCCATTCCTTGTCAAGAACCGCGGCCGCGGAATAGCAGAGGATGCCCAGCAAGGGTGGATAAGCCTTGGGCAGGTGAAGAATCACCTTGTCTCCCTTGGCTTCCACAGCCTTGTCGATTTTTTCGAAAATGTCGGGAACAAACTTGTCGTCGTTCCGTGTGGTGTCTGAGCCGGTGAGCGCTTCCAGCATCATCCACATGGGGCCACCAGCGGGATCGCTGATCATCGCCCGTTTAAAAGAATACACCACATCCTCGGGCGTCAGATCACCGCCTTCATGAAATTTTACACCCTTGCGAATGGTAAATGTGTAGGTTTTACCATCGGCGGAAATGCCACCGTTTTCCACAGATGGTACCTGAGTGGCCAGAATGGGTGAGTATTGGTCGGTATAGGGGTCTTTGAAGAAAATCAGATTCTGGTAGATGGTATACAGTTTAGCAGCGCCTGCATTGTCATAGACCTTGGCCGGATCCAGTGTTTCCACAGATCCGATATCCGCCAGGACGAATGTGTCCGGGTTTTTCACCTGTGCGTAAGTGGTTGTGACCCCCATAACAAAAACCAGACTAAGACCCAGGATGAACAATAATTTTTTCATAGCATCTCCTTTCCTTTTATGGTTCAAAATCACATGGTCGTAGTGAATCAAAACCGGTTCTTATTTTCACAATTTGAAGAATAATAGTGTAAAAACTAAATCACATTTCAAATACAAAGTCTATACTTCCCTAGAAAATTCGGGTTCTGGTATCAACTCGGTTATAAAAGTGGGAGGGATCAAAAGGGGATATTGCAGTCAACGGGGCGGTATTAACCTGGCAACTAAATATGCAAACCCGTCATGCCGGACTTGATCCGGCATCCAGTGTTTTTCTGGATTCCCGCCCCCTTCCTTCGAAGGGGCAGGCACGCGGGAATGATAACTTTAAGCTATTTAATTGCCGGAGTATTAACTACCAGCCGCCCCGTTGATGCAGGGGTAAATGCGTTAGTGAACCGTGACCTGTTTGGGTTTGCTATCTATTGGTTTCGGGATTTCGACCTCCAGCAGGCCGTTTTTGTAAGCTGCCTTGATGTCCTCGGCATTCACACTCACAGGCAGAATGAAGCGTCTTTCGAACTTTCCAAAGAATCTTTCCCGGCGAAAATAGCTGTCTTCCTTGACCTCATTGTCCAGGGACCTTTCTCCTTTCAATGTCAGTACTCTGTCCTTGACATCGACTTCGATGTGTTCCTTGTCCACACCGGGAAGCTCCGCTTTTAGCACGATGTGATCATCCTTGTCATAAATGTCCACGCTTGGGTTCCAATCCCACAGAGAGTCTTCCTGGTTGGAATTTTGCGCCGGCAAGAAAAAATCATTCATAAGGCGATTTATTCGATGCTGCTGGCCAAACATGTCCTGCATGGGATTCCATCTGACGAGTTCCATTGTTACACCTCCTGAAATAATTGATTGATGAAGTGGAATTTGTATTCCATTGGTTGTTGAAATAAATTTAATTATCATTTTGGACATGTCAAGTAAGGTTTCATTACTTTTTTAAATATATGCAAACAAAGTAATGAAAACGACTTCAACGAGCAGGCAGAAATACAGGACAGCTTGACAACCATGCCGAAACCGGTATACCGATGCCATGATGAAACTGCTTTTGATATCCCCGAATGTTGAATTTCTGCCGGATCCGATTTTCCCGCTGGGCCTTGCGTATATTGCCGCCGCCCTCAAAAGGCAGGGAATTGATCATCGCATTCTGGACCTATGTTTTGTCACGGATGTGGAGGCTGAATTATCGGCTGAAATTGCATCATACCGACCCGATCTCATTGGCCTTTCCCTCAGAAATCTGGACAATGTCAGCTATCCCCATTACACATCGTATCTGCCGTTTTACCGGGAGGTGGTGGACATCATTCGGCGATATTCGGACAGCAGGATCGTCTTGGGCGGGAGTGCTTTTTCCCTGATGCCGAATGAGATATTTGCCTATCTGGATGCTGATTTTGGTATTGTGGGGGAAGGGGAGTTGGCCATCATCAAGCTTCTGGAGCGCATCGAAGCAGTGCAGGAGACAGGAAAACGCCTGGAAAAGTGCATCATGCGGGATCAGGATGTCGGTGTTATCCAAAAACTGGATGAACATCCGGCTCCTGACCGATCAAGGCTCGACAATGTTGCCTATCTGGAATTCGGCGGCATGGGTAATCTGCAGACCAAAAGAGGGTGTCCGTTCAACTGCATTTACTGCACCTATCCCATTATCGAGGGGCGAAATGTACGCTTGAGAAGCCCTAAAGGGATCTGTGATGAAATTGAATCTTTGATTGAATTCGGTATAAACAATGTGTTTATCGTGGACAATGAATTCAACTTTCCTGTGGAACATGCACAGTTTGTCTGCCATGAAATCATAAGAAGGAATTTAAAAATCAAGTGGAGTGGTTATGCCAACCCCAAGTTTATTCAGCCCAGGCTTGTGGAGTTGATGCGAGATTCGGGATGTAGCGGTATCGAGTTCGGGAGCGATGCAGCAGATCCTTTCATGCTGAAACAGATGGGTAAGTCATTCACTCTGGAAGAAATGAATCGGGCTTCCGAGATTTGCCGCAGTTCGGGGCTGTCATTTTGTCATTCTCTTTTGATTGGGGGGCCTGGTGAAACCGTGGAGACGGTCCAGCGCACCTTTGATGCCATTCTTTCCATGTCGCCTACTGCTGTTGTCTGCATGGTGGGGATTCGCATTTTTCCCGGAACACGGTTGTTTGAGATGGCCAAAAAAGAAGGCAGCATCCAAGCGGATCAGAACCTCCTGGAACCTTGTTTTTACCTGTCGCCGGCAATTAAGGATACGGTTTTGCCCTTTGTGGAAGCATTCGCAAAAAAAAATCCTACCTGGATTTTTCCGGGAATGGAGATCAACATCAACCGGAAGCTTCAGAAGAAAATTCGTCGCCTGGGGGCCAGGGGACCGTTGTGGGAATATATGAAAATGGGGCAGCACTTTAAACGATAGACCAATAGACTGTAGCATATTAGACTGTTAGACTATTAGGCCGGTGACGGCTAACGGCCTAATAGTCTAACAGTCTAAACAACCTGATTTTAGAATAAGGAGTACTTGTATGAGCACGTTCAAATTCCAAGAGATGTTTCCGTTGAAGGAAGATACCACCGAGTACCGTCTACTGAGCACTGATCATGTTTCGGTCACCCGGCACGAGGGTCGGGACATTGTCAAAATAGAACCGGAGGCATTGGCATTGCTCTCAGAGGAGGCGTTCAGAGACATTTCCCATCTCCTGAGAACATCGCACCTTAAGAAGGTTTCCGCCATCCTGGATGATCCCGAGGCGTCTAGTAATGACAGATTTGTGGCACTGGAATTGCTTCGGAATGCCGTGATTGCATCTGAAGGCGAATTTCCCATGTGTCAGGATACCGGCACCGCCATTGTCATGGGGAAAAAGGGTCATCGCATCATGACCGACGGCTCCGATGAGGAGGCTTTGTCATACGGTGTGTTCAACGCCTACCAGAAAAATAATTTACGTTATTCCCAGAACGCGCCCCTTTCCATGTATGAAGAGAAAAACACACTCTGCAATCTCCCGGCCCAGATCGAGTTGTATGCCACAAAAGGGGATTCGTACGGATTCCTGTTTGTGGCCAAGGGGGGCGGATCTGCCAACAAAACTTATTTGTTCCAGGAAACCAAGGCTCTCCTGAACCCGGTATCATTGGTAGCATTTATGAAGGCCAAAATGAAGATGCTCGGCACGGCGGCCTGCCCACCCTATCACCTGGCATTTGTCGTGGGGGGCACGTCTGCCGAATCTAACCTAAAAACAGTCAAACTGGCAAGTGCCGGCTATCTGGACGGACTTCCGGTAAAGGGAAGTCCTGCCGGACATGCTTTCAGGGATAGGGGACTCGAGAATGAGATCCAGGCATTGTCCCGGGAACTTGGGATAGGGGCACAATTCGGCGGGAAGTATTTCTGTCTGGATACCCGGGTGATCAGGCTGCCGCGACACGGGGCGTCCTGTCCGGTGGGGATAGGTGTCAGCTGTAGCGCTGATCGCAATATCAAAGCTAAAATATCGCGTGATGGTATATTTCTGGAGAAACTCGAAACGAATCCGTCGAGATTTCTTCCGGAAGTGGTATCCACGGGGGAGACGGCTGTACACATCGATCTTGACCAGCCCATGGCTAATATCCGGGCCGAATTGAGCCGGTACCCGGTCAGGACACCGCTTCTTCTATCCGGCAAGATCATCGTTGCCAGGGATATTGCCCACGCGAAACTTAAAGAGCATATAGATCAAGGCGGTGAATTGCCACAGTATTTCAAAGATCATATTCTTTATTACGCCGGACCTGCCAAGACCCCTGCGGGATATGCCTCGGGCTCATTCGGCCCAACAACAGCTGCCAGAATGGATCCTTATGTGCCCATTTTTCAGAAGCTGGGTGGATCTCTTGTGATGCTTGCAAAAGGAAACCGTTCCAGAATCGTCACCGATGCATGCAGGGAGAATGGCGGGTTTTATCTCGGCTCCATCGGTGGACCGGCTGCCAGACTTGGCAGGGATTGTATCACAGCCATGAAGGTACTCGCGTATGAGGAACTCGGCATGGAGGCGATCTTTGAGATTACGGTAAAGGATTTTCCGGCGTTTATTCTGGTTGACGACAAGGGGAATGACTTTTTTGAGGCGCTGCTGGGTTGTTAATCCGCGTTTTATCAGGGGTATAGCGTTTGTCATATTTAAATCTGTTCTTAAATAACGACCGGTCATATCTTTATAACTCAACTTTCGGGATTCAGAAAACGCGAAATGAATAATCCCCTGGCGCTTTGCGAACTCGCCGCAAGGGCTCCTAACATCAGCGCTGGCCATATGGCTAAACAGGCGTGGCTTTTAAATGATCGTGTTTTCATATTGGATTTTCATTGACATGCGCTGATGTAAGGTGCCCTAATTGGCTCAAACAGCGCAAATCGCCATTGGATCACCCATTTCGCTCTATCTGTGGTGAAACCCGAAAGTTGAGTTTATAACTAGTTAGTTTATGCTGCGGGCCTAACGGCGCCTAACGAGCTCAGACAGTTGCCCGACTTTAAAACGAACCCCCGCAGACCTCTGTACGTGGTATCCCTTGAGCTTTAATAGATAACCGCATAAGTTTATGATCATAAAAAAACCCTGGGGGTAAAATC
Source organism: Deltaproteobacteria bacterium (assembly GCA_003647375.1). The sequence continues at coordinate 19,336 of QMMS01000012.1, read as the reverse complement.
AAATTAATTTGGACTATCAAAAAGAGCGACACCGTCGCGTTAAATAAAATCGCGTAGCGATTTCATTGGTTCTTTACAAATCTTTTTTGTTGATATAATCTAAAAAATTCTTTTACTTGGGCTAACGTAAAAAACGAGAGAGGCCAAGAATACCATCCTGGCCTAATAAAACATAAAGGAGTCATTTTATGACAAAGAAAATGAAAACGATCGATGGAAATACAGCTGCAGCATATGTGGCCTATGCCATGAGCGATGCGGCTGCTATTTATCCCATAACACCCTCTTCCCCCATGGGAGAGTTGTGTGACGAATGGGCAGCAAATGGACTGAAAAATATTTTCGGTCAGGAGATGACGGTACGCCAGCTCCAGTCGGAAGCAGGAGCTGCGGCTGCTGTTCATGGTGCCTTGGCCGCAGGGTCACTGACGAGCACCTTTACGGCCTCACAGGGCCTTCTCCTGATGATACCCAACATGTATAAAATCGCAGGTGAAATTCTTCCCGGTGTCTTTCACGTGACGGCCCGTTCCGTGGCAGGTCACGCGTTGTCCATATTCGGTGATCACCAGGATGTCATGGCGGTCCGACAGACCGGATTTGCACTGCTTGCGTCGGCTTCGGTCCAAGAGGCCATGGATCTGGCTCTTGTGGCGCATCTCAGTGCCATCGAGGCAAGTTTGCCGGTCGCCCATTTCTTCGATGGGTTTCGCACGTCTCACGAAATCCAGAAGATCGAGATGATCGATTATGCGGATATGGCCAAACTGGTGAACTGGGATGCCATTGCCAAGTTCCGTGCAAGGGCAGTGAATCCGGAACGCCCGGAGCTGAGGGGCACGGCCCAGAACCCGGATGTCTATTTCCAAGGAATCGAAGCTTCCAATCCCTATCATTTAAAACTACCCCAAATCATCAGTCAATACATGGCAAAAGTCAGCGATCTGACAGGCCGGGCCTATCAATTGTTTGACTACATCGGTGCCCCGGATGCGACCAACGTGATCGTCTCCATGGCGTCGTCCTGTGAAACCATCGAGGAGGTTGTCAACCACCTCGTTAACCAGGGCCGGAAAGTCGGCCTGGTCAAAGTGCGTCTGTATCGGCCGTTTTCACCGGAGCACCTTTTCAAGGCAATCCCTGAAACAGTTCAGCGGATAGCGGTTCTGGACAGGACAAAAGAAAAAGGCGCCCTGGGAGATCCCCTTTATCAGGATATCTGCACCGCGTACGTGGAAAATGCCGCGAATATTCCCCTTATCGTCAATGGCCGCTATGGGCTCAGCTCCAAGGAATTCAATCCCAGCATGGTCAAGGCGGTATTCGATAACCTGGAGGAGGAGAAACCCAAAAATCATTTTACCGTGGGCATTGTCGATGATGTTACCCATACATCCCTGGACGTCGGGGATGGATTTGATGTAGCCCCTGAAGGCACGGTCCAGTGTAAATTCTGGGGCTTGGGGGCGGATGGTACTGTGGGTGCCAACAAGAGCGCCATTAAAATCATTGGCGACAATACCGACATGTATGCCCAGGCATATTTTGCCTATGATTCTAAAAAGTCCGGCGGTGTGACCATGTCCCATCTCCGCTTTGGTCAAACCCCGATCCAGTCGACGTATCTCATCGATGCCGCTGATTATATCGCCTGTCACAAATCGAGTTACGTGAACATTTATGATGTGTTGGAAGGTATCAAGCCAGGCGGCACCTTTTTGCTCAATTCGAACTGGACGGTGGAGGAAATGGAGACCAGACTGCCGGCGCACATGCGGCAGACCATTGCTCGGAAGCAAATCAAAGTATATAACATCGATGCTGTCCGAATAGCAGCAGAAATCGGGCTGGGGGGACGCATCAACATGATCATGCAGACAGCGTTTTTTAAACTGGCCAACGTGATCCCCGTCGAAGAGGCCATTAATTATTTAAAAGATCAGATCAAGGCTCTTTTTGGTAAGAAGGGCGACAAGATCGTCAATATGAACTATGCCGCCGTGGACAACACCCTGGACAATCTGGTGGAGATAACCATACCGGATTCATGGGCGGATGTGGCGGACGATGCCGAAACCACGCTGGATGAACCTGAATTTGTTACCAATGTCATGCGTCCCATGCTGGCACAGCAGGGTGATAAACTACCGGTGAGCGCCTTCAGACCGGATGGGCTTTTCCCCGTAGCCACCACGCAATATGAGAAAAGAGGGGTGGCCATCAATGTGCCGGAGTGGGTTCTGGAAAACTGTATCCAGTGCAACCAGTGTGCCATGGTTTGCCCCCACGCCGCCATCCGCCCGGTTGTGTTGACAGACGAAGAGTGCGAAGCCGCTCCCCAGGGATTTGAAACAAAAAATGCCCTGGGCAAGGAATTGAAAGGGTATCAGTTCCGTATACAGGTCAATGCACTCGACTGCTTGGGGTGTGGTAACTGTGCTGATATCTGTCCGGCCAAAAAACCGGCCTTGATTATGCGACCCATCGAAACCCAGACCGAGGCTCAGGTTTCGAATCATGAATATGCGTTGACGATTCCGGTTCGAGATGACCTGGTAAAGCGGACATCGGTCAAGGGCAGCCAGTTCCAGCAGCCACTCCTCGAATTTTCCGGGGCTTGTGCCGGCTGTGGAGAAACGCCCTATGCCAAACTGCTGACACAGCTCTTTGGTGAGCGTATGGTTATCGGTAATGCCACCGGCTGCAGTTCCATATGGGGCGGTTCAGCGCCTGCGGTACCCTACTGCGTCAACCGGGACGGATTCGGCCCTACCTGGGGGAACTCCCTGTTCGAAGACCCTGCAGAGTTTACCTACGGTATGTTCATGGGGATTCAACAACAGCGAATCAGCCTGGCAGAGCAGGTGGGACAGGCCCTTGAAACCCAGTCTGACGCCGATCTGAAAGACGCTATGCAGGGATGGTTGGACAATATGGATGATTCTGAATCTTCGAAGCAATACGGTGACCGATTGAAGGCGCTCCTGCCTCAATACCCTGATGATGGTCGCCTGCAGAAAATCGCAGAGATGTCCAAGTTGTTCACAAAAAAATCTTTCTGGATTTTTGTCGGGGACGGCTCGGCCTATGACATCTCTTTCGGCGGTATCGACCACGTGCTGGCTTCAGGTGAGAACATCAACGTTTTTGTATTCGATACCGAGGTTTACTCCAACACGGGTGGACAGTCTTCCAAGGCTACCCCCACGGGGTCTGTGGCCAAGTTTGCGGCTTCGGGCAAGAAAACCAGTAAAAAAGACATGGGATCCATGTTCATGTCCTATGGTTATGTCTATGTGGCAAACGTCTCCATGGGTGCCAACAAGCAGCAGCTCATGAAGGCTTTGATCGAGGCTGAGGCCTACAATGGTCCTTCGCTGATCATGTGCTATGCACCGTGCATCAATCACGGTATCATAAAGGGTATGGGTAAAGCCCAGGAGGAGATGAATCTGGCTGTAAAAAGTGGATATTGGCCCCTCTACCGGTACAACCCGGAACTCAGGAAGGTAGGCAAGAATCCCTTCACACTCGATTCCAAGGAACCCGACGGCAGTCTCCAGGCGTTTCTTTCCGGTGAAGTTCGCTACGCTTCCCTGAAGAAAAGTTTTCCCGAAGAATCGGAGAAACTGTCCAAACGACTTGAAGAAGAGTATATAGCGCGATTCGAAAATCTGAAAAAAATGGCAGCTGCGATTGTGGAAGAAGCAGATCCTGCTGTAGACGCATCAGAAATATAACCGTGAGCAATTATAGGGTTGCCATAAATACGTCCTTTTGAAAAAAATATAAAATCCCCCTTTTTGGGGGATTTTATATTTTAACAATCAAACAGGTACTGGTGGCGTGTGCATACAGTTTTTCGTTTCCATCGAAAAGACGTCCTTCAACTGTTGCAATCCGATTTCCGGCATGAATAATGTTGGCCTTGGCCGTTACCGGCCCCGTCCTGCTGCTTACCGGACGAATAAAACTGACCTTCAATTCCAATGTGGAGCAAGCCTTGCCCGCGGGCAGGACGGTCATAACGGCGGCTGCCATGGCCGTGTCCAGGAGCGTGGAGAGCATGCCGCCGTGAACGGTCGAGAAGGGATTGTAGTGATATTCGGACGGCTTGAGTTCAAACACGGCCTGACCGGTAACGGCGTTCACGATATGATATCCCACCAGGTTGGCTGCCGGTGCTGGCGCAATGTTGCCATCCCTGATGGCGCAAAGGTAGTCCAGACCGCTGATGTTTTTTGTGTCTCTTGAACTGATCTGCGGATCTTCCCATTGAATGGTTCGGGTTCGTTTTGGCATTCTATACATCTCCTGTGGCGTTGCTATTTAATTGGTCCTTAAACCTTCAACTCAGCTGATGGTCCAAGCTTTGCTTTGCGGATAGGAGAGGGATTTTATTCCTCTCGCCCGCTTACGCTCGAGCCCGCAGAGAACACAGAGTGCCATTATTTTTGTCTGATTTTTTAGAGGGAAGATCAGACAAAACCGCATCATGGGGAAAATATTTCTCTGCGGCTCTGTGATCTCTGTGAGATATATTAGCCCTTTTTAGGGGTGGTTGTTGACTGAGCCCTCGGGGCGTTTGAAGTTGTGTATAGCATATATAGGGTGATTTCCTAAAGAAAAACAATCAAAAGGTACGGTCATGCAACCGATTAAAGACAGACCTTCCGGAACAAAGGCACAATGCATCCGCTGTGGTACATGTTGTGAAAAAGGAGGCCCCTCCTTTCATATACAAGACAGGTACCTCATCGAGAACGGGACCATTCACACGCGCTATCTTTACACCATCCGCAAGGGAGAATTCGTTCATGACAATGTTCAGGGACAGCTCAAACCAGCCGATTCCGATATTATCAAGATCAAGGGTAAAAGCCCTTCATGGGAGTGTGTATTTTTTCAAAAAAGAGATAAATCCTGCAGTATATATGACCATCGGCCCCTTGAGTGCCGGTTGTTGAAATGTTGGGACACACGGGATATCGAAGCTGTCTATGAAAAGGACAGATTGACCCGCCAGGATATTCTTGCCGGTATAGAGGGGCTGTGGGAGCTCATCGCTGACCATGAAAAGCAGTGTGCCCATGATGCGATCAACCGTGCGATCCAGGATTTTCACGGAGTGCTCAGCAAACAGGCCCAGGACGTGATCACCGGGGCAATTCAATATGACAGTGCTATTCGACAGCTAGTCCTGGAAAACGGCAATGTAGCACCCGATATGACCGATTTCTTATTTGGGCGACCGCTCACGGTTACGTTAAAATCCGCGGGTTACGACATACAATAAGGCCAAATCACATCCACGGTTTTATTTCCATCGTAGGGGTGCCCCTTGTGGGAGCCCGAGCAACCGAAATCGATTCGCCAAAACGGGCAGACACAAGGCCTGCCCCTACAACGGGGATTGGGGGATATTGTCGGTGCATTCAAATCTAAACTTCATATAATTCCGGTCTCCTGTTGGGGAGGAAAAAATGCATGCGGTTGCTGCGGATATTGTCAAAGACCTCGGCCTTGAGATCCACGAGTATCATTGTCTCCCTGCTGCTGAGGCTTTGTCCGATGATGTTTCCGGCTGGATCTAAAACCACGGCATTGCCAGGGAACGTAAGTCCTTTCCCGTTGTAACCCGTCTGGTTGCATGCAACCACAAAGACGCTGTTATCAAAAGCTCTGGCGGTCAGATGGCGCATCCATGACCGGTGTTTATCTATAGCCAGCCCTCTGGGGGAGGCGTGCGGTAGAAAAAGGATTTCAGCACCCTTGATGGTCATTTTCGTGCTGAGTTCAGGGAAGTGCGTATCATAGCACAACTGGATGCCGAAAGTAGATTCTTTGAAAGTAAAGATCGGAATGGTATTTCCTGGACTGTAGATCTCTTTTTCGGGTGGTGCGATGTGACTTTTTCTGTATGTTTTCAAGTCACCATCCGGCATGGCGATCATGTGGGTGGCATAGGTCCGGCCATGATTTCCTTTTTCCGCCATGCCGGCCAGGATGAGGAGTTCATGCGAAGCTGCTATATTGGAAAGAGCTTCACTGATTGGGCCTGGAATCGGTTCTGCAACACCTATAAGATCCACATGATTACTGTATCCGGTAATGTTCAACTCAGGGAAGCATACAATATCTGCTGCAGCATTTCGGGCTTTTTTGGCAAAGGCGATTACTTTGTCCAGGTTCTGCCGAATTTCCCCGACCCTGGCATTACAGACCACAACTGCGATGCGTAGATCTTTCACGTCAAGACTTCCTTGATTTTGATGGAGAGATCTTTCATTCCGAATGGTTTTTGCATGAAGCAACGAAAGCCGCTATCCATAATTCTTTTCCCCTGATCGTCCAGGCTGTAGCCACTGGATAATATGGCATTTATATTCGGATCAATTTCTTTCAACCGCACAAAAACGTCACCGCCGGTCATGCCGGGCATAATCATATCCAGGATAACCAGGTCGATTTTTTTCTTGTGCGTCGTGAAAATGTCTATCGCATCCTGACCGTTGTCCGCCGACAAGACTTTATATCCAAGGGCTGCAAGCATTTCTGAACCGACCTGGAGCAGGCTGACCTCGTCATCCACCAGCAGTATGGTTCCCTTGCCGTGGTCGATAGGCCCGTTGGTCTCTTGGGTCCGGCTTGAAGATTTGTCTGATGCCGGCAGATAGATTCTGACACGGGTTCCCTCTCCCTCTTCCGATGTGACGGTAATATATCCCTTGTAGGACTGGATGATGCCGTAAACGGAAGCCAAACCGAGTCCGGTACCTTTGCCCATTTTCTTGGTTGTGAACAAGGGGTCGAACATGCGTTTTTGAATTTCGGGACTCATGCCGATGCCGGTGTCCGAAACCTCGATGAGGATATAGGTTCCGGGTTTGGGTCTGAAATTTTCTTCGAGAATCTCTTTGGCGGAGAGTCGATCCGCCTTGAGGGTCAGAGTGCCGCCGTTGGGCATGGCATCGGCCGCATTCACAAACAGGTTGAAGAGAACCTGTTCCAACTGGGTCTGATCAGCTTCAATGATCAGTTTGTTCTCCGGAAGGTAAGCATCTAGAATGACTTCCTTGCGGGCTCTTCCAAAGGCCTGTGAACTTTCATTCACTACGCGCACAATATCGAGGGGCTTGACTTCATAGCTGCCTTTTCTGGCATAACCGAGAAACTGACTTGTTAACTTGGCACCGCTGTCCACCTGCTGATCGATATTCTGTATCCTGGCCATGATGGGGTGGTCGGCATCAAAATCGAGTCTCATCAGGGATAGATTGCCCTTGATAACGGCAAGAAGGTTGTTGAAGTCGTGTGCGATGCCCCCCGCAAGGGTGCCGATGGCTTCCATTTTCTGAGCTTGAAGTAGCTGGGTTTCAAGGCGTTTGTTCTCGGAGATATCCCTTATGATGAGAAGCAGCCCCAGTGCGTCGCCGTTGTGGTCGTCATAGCGGGACGCGCTGATGAGAACATCCAGAAGGTCCCCCCCCTTGGTGGTGCATTTCGATACAAGGCCGCGATGGGGATTCCCGCTTTCCGCGACCTCTCTAATCATTGAATGGCAGGTCTCGTACTCGGGCTCGGATATAAAGGTGAGTGGCAAACCCTGCAGTTCTGTGATGGACCACCCGAACACATTTTCGAATTCGGGGCTGGTATATTTGATGTGTCCACCCAGGTCGCAGGTGACAATGGCATCCGCTGATGAATGGATCAATGAACGGTACAGATGTTCGTCCCGTTTCGATTCCTTGTAGAGTTTTCTGAATTCTTTTTCGCTTTTCTGCAGTTTTTTAAAGGAATCGGCATTGGCAATTCCTGCCGCGATCTGTGATGCAATTCCATTTAAAATGCCGATGTCACTCTTGGTCAGCGGCTTTTGGGAATTCCAGTTGTCCACGGCCAGAATACCGAAAGCCTTCTGGTTATACACGAGAGGGACACAGATAAAGGAGGGGGATGCAATGGTTTCGGCAAAGACCTTACTGTTTGTGGAGAGCGAGGAAACGATTTTGTCGACATCGTCCACAAGAAACGGCCGCTGCTCTTTGACGGCTTTTACGAACGGTCCCTTGGCTTTGGGATTTTTCAAGTTGAACCGGGCCTGCTTCAATACCTTCAACTGCTCATCGGTTTGCCCGTAGCTTGCCACATATTCCAGGGTGCCGGAATCATTTTGTATCAACATGAGCACAGCCCTGTCAAAGTTCAAGCGCTTTTGCATGATGGGTATGACCCTGTGAATCAAGCGATTCACTTCCAGGGTGGCCGACGATTCAGAGGAAATCTCCTGGATTACGGACATTTCGTTGTAGCGCTCATTGGCGGCGTTGAGGAGGTTTTTGGCTGAATTTCCCTGGGATGTAATCGTCCGGGACAGCTCCCTGTTTTTCAAACGGATAGCCTGGAAGTAGGTAACTATCGTCACCAGGCCGGACACCAAAAACACCATCAATGTAGGTGTCATGGTAAACACCAAGCCGGAAACAGCGGTCAAGAGCAGGGTAAGCAGAAGCGCATATTTGCTGGTACGGATCCAGAGCATGGATTTGGCCGTCTTCCACGATATCATGTAAATACAGGCTTCGTCTCCCCGGTGATAACATTGCGGGTGCTTTACCGTGGCAAAATCGTTGGTAAAGAGTTTCGCCAAGGACTCGAGTGTTCCCGTGCGGTTGGCACACTGATAAGGCTTTTCATCCACACCGTTGTTGGGGGTGGCTGTGAGTTGAACCTGGTTAGAGCTGATGCTCTTTGTTTCGATGCGGGCACCGCGGCTCATGGTGCGGTAAAGCTTGCCGGTGGCAAGGTATACCATGGCAGGGCTCATGAGTCCCAACGTGTACTGTTTTATAGCGCCGATTTTTTTGGAGAGAATGGTATATCTACCGGCATCTCTGGCAAGGTTCGGGTTGCCGGTTTTTGCCACCATAATTTCATGAAGCCGGTCAACCTGGTCCTGGGTCAACCAGTGCGCAGGGTCTTCCGCTTCATAGTTTTCAATCCCGGCATACTCAAGAAGGGGTGGAATTTCCAGTTCAGGGTAATTACTGGAAATATATTCCAGATAGGTATTCGATATACGGCTGTTGTAGAGGGGTGTTTTGTTGTCCATTTTCCTATAGATTGAAATGTGCTTTGATCTTAAAAACGTGCGTTGCAGGTAGATTGAGTATCTTTTCGATACCTGTTTTTTGGGCAATCCGTTGAAGATTGATTTCGATATTTTCCCTGGAGAGTGCAATGAAGGTGAACCAGATATTGAAGCGGTTGTCGCGCTGGTAATTATGGGTTACACCCGGGTATTGGTTGACGATTCCGGTGAAGTGTTGAATTTTATCCTGTGGGACTGACGCGGCACAGAGGGTGCTGACATAACCTAATTTTTCCGGGACAAAATTCCCACCAATCCGCCGTATGAGACCTTGCTCTCTCATTCTGGATACCCGTTCGAGAACATCGGCTTCCCGCAAGTTGAGACGGTCGGCCACTGCACGGTAAGGGCTATGGGTAATAGGGAAGTCGGATTGTATCCGGTTCAGAATTTTTTTGTCGATATGGTCAAGCAATGCCATGCTGGGTAATCAATCCTTTATCGGCGGTTGTAAACTATTTTATGGTAAGATGCTTCATTATTTTCATATTGGATTGTTCATTGTCATGCGCTGATGTAAGGAGCCCTAATTGGCTCAAACAGCGCAAATCGCCATTGGATCACCCATTTCGCTCAATCAATGGCGAAAACCGAAAGTTGAGTTATAGCTTACAGCTAATAGCTAACCCTCAAACCCTCCAAACCTCAGACCCTTCAACCCTCTTATCTCACCCCTCCAACCCTTGTATCCCCCTCGGACCCTCGAACCCTTTGTTTTACACCATCAGTCTCACATGTAGCTTCCGGGTTCGTGGCCCATCGAATTCACAGAAGAAAATGCCTTGCCATGTTCCCAGCACCAGTTGCCCGTTTTCAATGGCTATCATCTCTGAAGCTCCCACCAACGTTGATTTGATATGTGCTGGTGAATTTCCTTCCAGATGGCGGTATTCTGATTCCCAGGGTATGATCTGGTTGAGAACCATCAATATGTCTGATTGGACACTTGGGTCGGCACTTTCGTTGATTGTCACCGCGGCAGTGGTGTGGGGGACGTAAAGAAAACAGAAACCATCCTGAATATCATGGGGTTGCAGTGCTGTTTTTACCTTGGTGGTAATATCGATGAGTTCTGTCTGTTGTTTTGTTTTGACGGTCAGGATCATCGTGCCTCCAATGGGCTCAACAAAAAAAAGGCTCTGCAGGAACTGCAGAGCCTTTGTCATAAACAAACACGGTCAATCGATTGTTATCCGAGCAGATTATACACACCCGGTTGGTTTCGGAAGACCGGCCATCTTACATGCTCCCTTGCCAGGTCCTGACGGGAAGAGCTCATAGATGTGTTTCAGTTTGAATCCGGTCACTTTTGAAAGAACACGAACCATTGGGGCAATTCCGTTTTTCTCATAGTACTCTCTGAGAACAGTAATGACCTTCTGGTGTTCATCATTCAATTCTTCGATACCTTCTTCTTTCTTTACCAGCTGAACCCATTCTTGACTCCAGTTTTCATAGGAATCGATGAATCCATCTTCGTCAACACCAAATGTTTTACCCATAAATTCTACGTCCGGCATTTAACAACCCTCCTTTATTTGATAATAGATTTTCTTTTGCCAGGTTTTTTCCCGACCTTAATATTTTTAGAAAGAATATAAATAAATGATAAGCGAATCATTGTCAACACGAAAAATGGGCTATCCTGAAAAACAGGTTGGACGTACATCTTCGTCTAATACTCTCTGGGTGTCTGGTTGATCTGGTCCAGTGTAAACACGGGACCGTCCTTGCACACCAGTTCTTTGCCGATACCGCATCGGCCACACATGCCAAACCCACATTTCATTCGATTTTCCAGGGACATGATGATGTGGTCATGGGCATAGCCTAGCTTTTCGAGCACGGGCAGCGTAAATTTAATCATGACCGGCGGACCACAGACAATTGCGTAGGTATCGTCATCGCCCTGGGGTGCTTTCTGTTCCGTCACCGGAGGTGTGAAGCCCACATTGTATTCCCACCCCTCGGCAGGGGCATCGATGGTGAGGTGCATGTTGATGTCATCTCGTTTTTCCCATTCGATCAGTTCGTCCTTGTACAGCAGCATTCCAGGTGTCCTGGCACCGTAAACGACATCGATATTTCCGAATTTCGATCGGTTCTCAGGATTCAGCATGGTGACGATGGAAGAGCGAAGGGTTGTAAATGCAAAACCGCCACCGACAATAAGAATATTTTTTCCTTCCAAAAGGTCCCAGGGATACCAGTTTCCCAGGGGACCGCGAAGGCCCATGATGTCCCCGACCTTCATGTTGTGAAGATGCGATGTCACCACACCGGCTTTAAATACAGTGAATTTTACAAAACCCTTTTCAACCGGCGAAGAAGCGATACCGATGGGGATTTCCCCGATACCTGCCACGGAAAGTTCCGCAAACTGGCCGGCGTTATAGGAAAATTTTTCCTCATCACCGTCATTCAAAAAAATAAACTTGAATGTTTTCAGACTTTTATCTTCGGTTGCAACGGTTATGTCATCGATGCGAACCGGATAAGGTACATATGGATTTTGCACGTGTTCCTCCATCTATTCGTATTATTCCTGTACTGCGCAGACCCGTTCATCCGCTTTATAATCATTCATCAAAGCACAAACCCTTCGAATGTCGATGTTGACAGGGCACTGGTTGACACACCGGCCGCATCCGACACACATGATGCCCTGGTCGTATTTGTCTACAAAATATTTCAATTTATGCATAAACCGCTGTCGGACCCGCTGAAGTTTGGTGCCCCGGGGGTTATGTCCGGTGGTATGAAGGGTAAAAAGCGGGAACATACAGCTGTCCCAGTTCTTGAAGCGTCTCCCGGAATTGCCGTGAACTTCATCCTGAAGATCGAAACACCAGCAGGTGGGACAGGTATAGGTACATGTGCCGCAGTTGAGACAGGCAAATGAAACCTCTTCCCAGAACGGAGCCCCATGCAGATCCAGGAGGTCCTGATCTTTCAGGTTGTTGGTTGCGACGGTGGACGTGATTTTGTCTTCCGCTGCTTCCTTTTTCGAGTCGAAAAGGGTTGTGTCTTCATCAACCGTTTCCCAACCGGCGGCTTCGAGGAACTTCTGCCCTTTTTCGGTCAAAATCTTGGCCAGGTATTTTTCTCCTTCATCGGCCAGGAGCAGGTCCAGGCCCTCCTCATGATAGGGTCCGCATCCTACGGAGGTACAGAAACAGGTGCTTTTGGGGTTGTCACAGGCCAGGCCGATGAATGTGGTGGTTGCCAATGTCTTGACCCAGTAGGGGTCTTTGTACTCGGGTGTGTCGAAATTGAGGTTCACCAGGGTCACGGCCTTGGCATCACAGGGTCGAATACCCAGAACCGCCCGGGGAGACTCATCCGCCTCAATGGCTTTCATGACATGGTGATCCTCCTCGCGCGAATCAAGGGAATATTCAACAATGGCTTCGGATTGCGGAAAAAGAAGTGATTTGGGTGATAAACGCGTGTTCAGAAACGAAAAATCAGGTTGTTCACCCTTTTTAAGCTCCTTGAAACTATAATAGGTATCTTCCTTGACCGGTCCTAACAATCGGAAGGATTTTCTCAGCGCATTCAATCCTTCTACCCACTGTTTTTTATCGATTTTCACTAATTTCATAATCAGTTGCCTTATATATGGTAATTTGTGTTTTGTGTTTTGTAATGTTGTCAAGTTCTGGAGTTCACATTGGAATCATGCTCCAGACACCAAACACCAAAAACTAAATACCAAATACCAATCACTTTATAAAATCATCCGGATCATCCGGCCGGTATGTATCGAGGGGGGGCCTTTCGTCGAGGCTCATCCCGGCTTCCCAACCGTACTGTTCGAAACAGTCTTTTTCCAATTTTTTGGTAAACACCCGCATGTTGATCCCCACCGGGCAGGCACGTTCGCATGCCCCGCAGTCGGTACACCTTCCGGCACAGTGAAATGCCCTGAGAAAATGAAACGTCCGCACATCCGTGGGATCCTGCCCTTTGCCAACCCACTGGGGTTTGGATTCATCCACGAAGCATGTGGGGCAATAGCAGAGGGGGCAGGCATTTCTGCAGGCATAGCAGCGGATACAGGGCGACAGGAGCGATTCAAAATAATCCCATTTATCCTGGGAGGTCATGGCTTCAATCTCTCGCACATCCGCATAGCGGTCCACACCTTGTTGTTCCTCAACCTTTTCTGCCACGAGCTCATCATGAATGACGGGATTAGGGTGGGTACAGACCACACAGTTTTTCTGCAGAACCTCCGATTTGTTTAGGGTCGTTTTCTTGCCGTCTGCCGTCACCAGGACTTTCTCCCCTTTTTCGGTCACATCCTGGATTTCATCCGCAAACATGGTGGTGATTTTGTACTTGTCGATCATACCCTTGCAGGGGACACCGATTATCACGAGTTGCTCCCGGCTTATTTTGTTCTCAACGATATGGGTTACGATGTTTCTGGTGTCGCAGCCTTTGGCCACAATACCGATTTTTTCTTTTCGGTTGGTCAGGTAGTTGGCCAGGTTGATACCGCAATTGCTGTCCCAGACAAATTGGTCGACATCTTCGGGTTTTCCGGCAAAGCAGGGTTCATTCATCATGGGCAGGGTTCCCTTGCGGAATCCGATTACCATATCGACTGAACAGTCTTTCAGAAGTCGTTTGGAAATATCTTTTATTTTATCTATATAATCTAACATGTTATGCTACCTTGGCGTCTATTTTTTTAAAGTGCTGTTGCGGTCCCAGGGCTTTCACCTTTTCGGTCACCTCCCTGACCACCTTCACAAACTTCGTGGATTCGGCCGAGGAGATCCAGGAGAAATGAATACGATCGGACTCAATGCCCATGTGCTCCATCAGATTCATAAATAGCGAAAATTTTCGACGAGCATAGTAATTACCTTCCAGGTAATGGCATTCGCCGGGATGTCACCCGGACACCCAAACGCCGTCCGCACCCTCTCGAAGAGCGGCCAACGCAAACTTGGGACTCATTCTACCGGCACAAGGTATCCGGATAACCCGAATATTGGGGGGATACTGCATTCTGCTGACGCCGGCAAGATCTGCGGCGCCATAACTGCACCAGTTGCACAGGAAACTGACGATTTTCGGTTCCCATTCAGACATCTTAATTTCTCCTTCTATTAATCGTAATCCTACTATTGCGTAACTTCAAAGATCGAATCCTCAACCTCTATATAGCATTTTAGGGGTTTAGGCTGTAGGCTATTAGGTGCCTTTTGCCCTGCGGGCGATATTTAGCCTTTGGCTGTTATTTGTCCTATCAGACGACAGTAGCGCTTCGCGCGATATTTATTGTTGCTTTTAGCGTTAAGCTATAAACTGCTTACCGCTTATTGCTTATGGCTTAACGCTCAATTGCTGTCAGCTACCCTCGAACCCTCCAAACCTCCGACCCTCAAACCCTTTTTTTATACTGCCTCATTCATCGCAAATATCTGTGCGAAAATCTGATCGTTGTCAAACCCCTTTAGTTTGATGGCACCGGATCGGCAGGAAGCGACACACAGGCCGCAGCCTTTACAGAGAACCGGATTGATCTTGGCTTTGCCTGTAAACGGTCCTTCCTCCAAGAGCGAAGGCGCCGAATAGGGGCATATGGAAATGCAGACCTTACAGGAGCTGCAATCCATGGGGACGGTTTCAGCCACGGCCCCACTGGTATGAATGGTCTTGCGTGCCAGCAGCGTAACCGCTCTGGATGCTGCCGCTCTTCCCTGTACGATGGATTCATCGATGGGTTTGGGATAATGGGCCAAGCCGCAGAGGAATACACCATCGGTCGAGAATTCCGAGGGTCCCAGTTTGGCATGTTTTTCCACAAAGAAGCCGTCGTCATTCAGTGGCACCTTGAAAAACTGCGATAGGGCATCTCCCTTGTTCGGCACAACGGCAGATGCCAGTGTCAGAACGTCGGCGACAATATCCAGTTTTCGTTCCAACACATGATCCGTAACCGTGATGATGAGATCATCTCTCTTTATCTCGACGCTGGGTTTGTTTTCCAGCGCGTAGCGGATAAAGATGATACCCTTCTCACGGGCTTCCCTGTAGATATATTCCCGCTCGCCATAGGTTCTGATATCCCGGTAGAGGACATAAACATTCATTTCCGGGTTGATCTTTTTCAGTTCCAGTGCATTGTCGATGGAATGGGTACAACAGACCTTGGAGCAGTAAGGCCTTTCCGGTTCTCTGGAACCGACACACTGGATAAAAACTGCCGAGGATATTTTCTTGAGAGACGGATCTTGATCCATGAATTTTCGATCGAGATCCAGGCTTGTCAAAATTCTTGGGTCATCCCCATAGTGATACTCTGTCGGTTTCAAAGCGGCAGCACCGGTTGCCACTACAGCTACGCCGTATTCCAGATCCGTTGTGGCATCGCCGGAAGTGAGGGTCGATTTGAAATTTCCCACGAATCCGTCTACGCTGGAAAGCTCTGTGTTCAGGTGTACCCGGACATTGTCGTTCCCGTTGATATCTGAAATGAGTTCCGACAGTTTTTCCTGGACACTGTCGCCCGATATCGTTTTGAACAGATTCAACGCCTGCCCGCCTAGAACATCACTTTTTTCTATGATATGCGTTTCATAACCCTGCAGGGCCAGGGTCTTGGCAGCACTTATGCCGGCGATTCCGCCGCCGATGACTATGGCTGTCTGGTTTACTTCCAGTTCGGCTTCCTCGAGTGGCTGCATGAGAGCGACCTTGGAGACGGCCATCCGGACAAGATCTTTCGCTTTTTCCGTGGCCAGGTCAGGATTATTCTTATGGACCCAGGAGTCCTGGTTTCGAATGTTACACATTTCAAACAGGTATTTATTCAGCCCGGCATTGATCAGCGTTTCCTGGAAAAGGGGTTCGTGGGTTTTTGGCGTACATGCCGCCACGACGACCCTGTTCAGATTATGCTGCTTAATAATCTGGGTCATGGTCTCCTGCGTGTCCTGGGAGCAAGAATAAAGATTGTCCGTAAAGTATTCCACATAGGGGAGTGTCGCAGCATACTTACTCACGGCCGGGACGTCCACGACGCCGGCGATATTGATACCACACCGGCAGACGAACACACCGATTCTTGGTCGTTCACCGAAGATATTCGTTTCGGGAATGACTTCCGGTGTTTGCGTCTGGGTGTCCCTGGCCAGGCTCAAGGCAGCACCGGCGCTGGCCGCTGCTGCACTGGCATCGATAACGGATTGGGGAATATCCTTGGGTCCCTGGAAGGCACCACATACATAGATGCCTTTGCGCGATGTTTCAACCGGTTCAAACGTTTCGGTTTTACAAAAATTACCCTCTGTCAGTTCGATACCCAGGTTCTGGGCCAGAGCAATGGTTTTCGGATCTATCTGAAGCCCGATGGAAAGTACGATCTGGTCAAAGGTTTCGGTTTGCAGGCCTCCCGACTCCGTAACATAACGTACGGAAAGATCATCGGTCCCATGTATCGGGTCGATGGAGTGGACCCGGCTGCGGACAAATCGCACACCACTTTCTTTGGCTTTGTTGTAAAAGCGCTCAAAGTCCTTTCCGTGGGTGCGCATATCCATGTAAAAAATCGTGCACTCGAGATCGTCTCCACCGTGTTCTTTGGCAATTACGGCTTCCTTAATAGCATACATGCAGCAGACCGATGAACAGTAAGCATTGTCACATCGGTTGAGATCTCTTGATCCGACACACTGGAACCAGGCAATTTTTTTAGACTCCTTCTGGTCGGACATACGGACGAGGTGTCCCTCGGTGGGGCCCGAGGCAGACAAAATCCGCTCCATTTCCATGGAGGTGATGACGTTGGGGTGGTTGGCGTAATTATATGAGTCAAATTTGGAAGGATCGAACGGTTCAAATCCCGGTGCCAGGATCACCGATCCCACATTGAGCTCGACAATTTCATCTTCCATGGTGTAGTCGATGGCGTCCACTCCGCAGAATTCAGCACAGACCTTGCAACCGCCGGTTTTAAAATGAACGCAGACATCCCGATCAATGGCCGGGGTATTCGGCACCGCCTGTGCGTAAGGGACATAAACCGGTTTGCGGCTTTTCAAGCCCATGTCATATTCAGATGCGATGGGTAAGACATGTTCTTTTTTCGTGATGAGGGAGTTGATTTTATCGAGAGTTATATGACCCGTTGGACATACCGATGCGCAGGCACCGCAGGCCATGCAGACATCGGTCTGCACGTGAAATGGTGTGTCCACTTTCATTTCCACGCCACGTCCGGTCAGGCTGATGGCGCTGTTTCCCATCTTTTCACACATGCGCACACACAGGCCGCAGAGGATGCAGTCGTCATCTTCTGTTTTAAAGCGCGGTTTATCGATACCATACTTTTGGGCAAGACTTTTTAGCATGGGTACGTCCGGGCATCTTGCCAGAAGCAGCTCGACGATGAGCTTGCGACCCTCATGAACGGTCTCGGTATCGGTGTTGACTTCCATCCCTTCCCATATGGGGTAGTTACACGATGTCACAAAGCGGGTACGGCGACCGTCAAAAAGCTCTACTGTGCACAGTCGGCACATACCTGCCGGTTCGAGCGCCTTATGATGACACAGTGTTGGGATATCAACACCATATTTTTCGGCGACCTGAAGGATATACTGCCCTTCATCACCCTGTACTGTTTGACCATTGAGTTTAAACGTGATCATAAATCTATCCCTTTTGATTATCGTATAGCGATTGCATTAAACTTGCAGACATCGTAGCAGATGCCGCATTTGATGCATAGATCCTGATTCAATGTATGGGGTTTTTTCTTTTCCCCTGTGATGGCGTCCTGTGGACATTTGCGGGCACAGACCCTGCAACCGGTACACGCTGCTTCATCGATATCGTAATGGAACAGGGCTTTGCAGACACCCGCCGGACACTTCTTGTCCCGGATGTGTGATTCGTACTCATCGCGGAAATAGAGAAGGGTCGTGAGGACCGGGTTCGGTGCAGATGTTCCCAAACCACAAAGGGAGAACTTCTGGATCATGCTGCCGAGTTCTTCCAGAAGCTCGATGTCGCCTTCTTTACCTTCGCCGGCACAGATATTTGTGAGAATATCGAGCACCTGTTTGATGCCTTCACGGCACGGGTTACACTGGCCACAGGATTCTTCTTTGAGAAAATCCATGAAGTATCTGGCCACGTCCACCATGCAGGTATCTTGATCCATCACAATCATACCGCCGGACCCCATGATCGAACCGGCTTCCGCCAGTTTCTGGTAATCTACCGGTAGATCGAGGAACCGTTCCGGGATACATCCCCCTGATGGTCCGCCCGTTTGGACGGCCTTGAATTTTTTCTTGTTGGGAACCCCGCTACCGATGTTGATAACGATCTCCTTTAGCGAAATACCCATGGGGACTTCGACCAGGCCGGTATTCGTGATTTTTCCGACAAGGCTGAAGACCTTTGTTCCTTTGCTGTGATCGGTGCCCATGCCGGCATACCATTCGGCTCCCTTGAGCAGTATTGCAGGAATGTTGGCGTAGGTTTCTACATTGTTCAGGTTGGACGGACTGTCACGCAGGCCCTTTTCTACGGTGTGTACATACTTGGCTCTCGGTCGCCCGACATTTCCTTCCAGGGATGCCATCAAGGCAGTGGATTCACCACAGACAAACGCCCCCGCACCGGTTGAAATCTTGACATGAAAATTAAAACCTGTGCCGGCAATGTTGTCGCCCAAGAGGCCATAGCTTTCGGCTTGCTTAATGGCTGTAATCAATCGTTCGACGGCCAGCGGATACTCATTGCGGACATAGATGAATCCCTCGCTGGAGCCGATGGCATATCCGGCAATCAGCATGCCTTCCAGTACGCTGTGGGGATCACCCTCCAGAATACTCCTGTCCATGTACGCACCGGGGTCGCCCTCATCCGCGTTGCAGATAATGTAACGATTACCGTTGAATTTTGCGCATGTGGCCCATTTGATTCCCGTTGGGAAACCGCCGCCACCGCGACCCCTTAGTCCGGAATCCTTTACGACCTGGATAATTTTTTCGGGTGATTCGTTGTTGAGGGCGCGAACCAGAGCCAGGTATCCTGCTTTTGCAATATATTCTTCAATGGAATCCGGGTCGATGTATCCGCAGTTTCGCAGGGCTATCTTTACCTGGTTTTTATAAAATGGAATGTCTTCGAGAAACGGTGCGCTTTCATATG